>USOJ01000123.1 GCA_900556195.1 uncultured Eubacteriales bacterium | reverse complement strand
AACATTTACTCCGCGGTAAACCACCCTTCCGGGAGATTCTTCACTACGTTCAGAATGATACTTCTTTAATCCGTCATCGCGAGCGTAGCGTGGCGATCCCGAAGATTGGAGTGTGTCCGCTTATATAAGCCACTCCGCTTTTTATTGCGGGGATTGCCACAGTCGTTTCACTCCTTCGCAATGACAGGTTGATATTCCTCTTTTTGCCGCCTTATTCCTTATTTTATATTAAAACTTTTCCGTCGATGAACGAAACGAAATGTTCTTTAAGACCTAAAACTTCGGTTATATCGGTCAGCGTGATATCGCCGTATAAATGCTCGGCGTACAATTTTTTAAGTTGCCGTTTCGCCTTTTTAAGCCCTACGGTGTTAGCGTAGGTCGCAAACATTATAAGCGACTTGTCGTAGGCGACGGCGACGTATTCGTTCACCGAGGAGAACTCGTTAAGCGGGCGTTGCATTTTGGTGTTCGCTTCTCCGCCCAAAGTCTTGTATATATCGAAATACGCCTTATAGACGGACTTTGCGTTGTCGAGCATTTCGTCCGCTTCGGCTTTTCTGCCGTTCTCGGTAAGGTATAACCATACCGAAAATTCGGCAAGTCCTTCGTCGATATAGGCTTCGTTTATCTGGTCGTTGCCGACGGCGCAGTGCCACCATTCGTGGGCGATTTCGTGAATTATCGCAAGTTCGGTTTCCTGCTTCGATAAGCCTTTCGCGATAAACGCGAGCGAAGAATATTCCATACCGCCGCACGAAAACGGAGTAACCGCTACCGACATGTTTTTGTACGCGAATTTGCCGTATACGGAAGAGAAAAATCCGAGCGCGCCCGCCGCGATATCGGCTATTTCGTCCTGGTTTTCGTCTAAGGCGAAAGCGGTAACGGTTACGTCGCCGACGCGTTTCGACGCCACGTTGAATTTATCCGACAATACGAACGCTATATCTCGGCCGTTTTTAAGCGAATAACGGTAGGTCGTTTTTTCGCCGTCTACGTTCGTCTTTTCGGGATAACCCGCCGCAGCCACGGTAAAATCAGACGGCACGGTCAAAGTTACGTCGTAATCGCAAACGCCCTGATAATACGGGTCGCCGAAAGGCGAATAAAGACATTCTATCCGCGTGCCGCTTGATATTTTGCAGGGTACGGGGTAAAAATCGGCTAAATTTACGGTGTCGGCGGTTTTACCGAGCCTTAAATCGGCGACGGGGAGAGTAGTGGTAAATTCGAGCGTTACTTTTACCTTTTCGTCGGGAAAATATTCGTCGCAACCGACTATCAGCACGTTTTCGTCTTCGCCGCCGACTTGCGCGGTCGCTTCTTTGCCGTTTACGGTCGCTTTGTCTACGGTTATTCCTCCGTAGCCGCCCTTAAAGACGTCGGCTTTTTTCTTCTCTTCTACGGGCGAAAATTTCGCGCCCTTTTTGTACGCGTTGGCGTAAAGATTGAAGCGCACGTCCTTAAACGAAACGTTGCCCGTGTTCGTGAGCGTGTATTCGGCTTTACCCGTGAGTTTTCCGTCGGAATATTCGGCGGTTATAATTACTTTGTCGGCTTTTACGGTCGGCGTTTTTTTGCACGACGAAAAAGACAGAGCAAAAGCGAGAATTATAAAACATAACGCAGCCGCGCAGACGCGTTTTTTGAAAAAGGGCATAAAATATCCTCCCGTATATCATACGGAAGGATATTCGGCTTTATGCTAAAATTCGTTACGCCGCGAAATATTCTTCGGGGTCTACTTTCGCTCCGTCTTTCAATACTTCGAAGTGCAGGTGCGCTCCGTCTTTGTATTCCTGACGGTTGTTGTCCGAAACCGCTCCGATTTCGTCGCCCGCTTTAAGGGTTTGCCCCGCGGCAAGACCTTCTTTTGCTTCGATAGAATTGTACACGGTTTTAAGTCCGTTGCCGTGGTCGATCGTTACGGTAGTGCCTTGCAGATACGAAGTTGTAACGCTTTCTACCACGCCGTCGTATACGCAGACTACTTTGCTGCCTTCTTCGGCGGAGATATCCAGCCCCGTATGACCCGTGTACACGCCCAAAGTTTTATTGAAAACTATGGTGTCGTGAGTATACTTTTTGCTGAAAGTCGCGTTCTGAACGGGCATATTGAAGATAATTTCGGTATCTTTGGGGTCGTCGGGTTTGTCGGGGTTATCGGGCTTGTCCGGGTCGTTCGGATCGTCGGGCTTGTCGGGTTCGACAGGGTCGTCGATTTTCGGCGGGTCTTTCGGTTTTTCCGCGACGGACTTTTTGCTTCCGCTTGCTATTACTACCGCAGTTACGGCGATAATGGTAATCAGCGCAACGCCGATTAAAAGGTAATAAAGGTTACTTTTTACGAAGCCGAGAAATCTCGAATTCTTTTTTTCTGACATTTTGTCGTCCTCCTGAAATTTTGCGTTGTAATTATTCACCCCTTTTCGGGGTTTTATACCCGCTTACGAAAAATTTTTTTAATACCCGCCGAAAATTATCGGGCTGCCTAACTCGTATCCGTCTGCGGTTTTGCATACGTGCAGGTTGACCTTTCTGCCGTTTATTATCGCGTATCGGCGTATGCGGAAAGAAAAATAATAGTCGGACGAAAAGTCTTCGCCGCTTTCCGAAAACACCTTTGCGGCGAAAAGTCCGTTAAGCGTTTTTTTGACATCCCGTTCGGTTTTTAAGGTTATCGCTTCGCCCCGAACGACTTTTCGCGGAGTGAAAATTTTAATCTCGTCCGTTATTTCGCACGCCGAAGACGATTTATACAGGTAGTATTCTTTACCGCAGCCGTCGGGCAATTCGCCACGCAGATACAGTAACGCCGCCACGCACAAAAGCAGGGCGAACAAAGCCGCCGCAACGCTTTTGTATCGCGCGTCCGAAAAAAATTCCATAAAAAAACTCCTTGCGTTTCGGCAAGGAGTATCGACCGTATTTTTGAAATTTATTCGTTATTTTATAGCCATTCGGTAAAAAAGGTCTATTCTCGACCGTATGTCGGGCATCGAAGCGACCGTTTTTTCGGAGAACAATCCGTCTTCGAGCGAAACGGAAACCGCGATTTCGTGTCCGCAGACGGCGAACGCGCTTTCGACGTATTTTTTCGCGGTTTCTTCCGACGCGAATTTGTAATCGGCTTTTTTGCGGGGTCTGTCAACGACCTTTCTCGCAAGCGGCAACAGGTTTTCTGCTATCGCCGCGTCGTAAAATTCTTCGGGCGTAAAGCCGTTGTCGCGGTCGGGTTCGAGGCAGACTGCCTTTACGCCGAGTTTCTTTACCGTCGAAATAAAATCGTCAAGGGGAGTTCCTACGGTGTAGACCGCGGTCGGAATCGCGCCGACTGATTCGCAAAGCGAAACGAAATCTGCTGCGGGTACGGTTGTTTCGGGTACGTCTTTTACGCCCAAATATGCCCGTAAAATTTCCGCGAGATCGAAACGGTAATAGTGATTGTCCGTCGAAGCGAGTTTGTTTTTCTGATCTTCGGTAAGCGGAAATTTGAGGTCTTCGGTTAAAAAGGCGGTTATCTTTTCGCCGTCTTCGTAACGCGACATAATCTTGTTCGCAAGCGCGTTGTATAAGCGTTCCGCGCTCGCGGTCGTATTTTTTTTGAATAAAGACAATTCGGGCGAAAGAACGAGATTGAACCCGCTTAATTTTTCGTTTATGAGTTTGCGGAGTTTTTCTACGTGTTCGGCTTTCAAGTTTCTCGCCTTTGCAAGGCTTTTGTGGAATTTTTTATAATTCTTTTCGGGTACGCCGAGAGCCTGCAAAGAAAGACGCATGCCTTTCGTTCTCGCCCTTACTCCCACGCCTACGAAGCCCGTTTCGCCCGTGAGTTCCAAAGCCTTCGTGAACTCTTTCGCGCCTTTAAGCGAAGCATAGTCTACGACGGCGGTTACGGGTGCGCCCGTCTGCAGCGATTTGTACGCGCACATCGACGGCGTAAACGTAAACCCCGAATAAACCGAACGGAATTGAAGCCCCAGATCGGTTTTTTTATCGGGCGCGACGGATTCGGGATCTTCGCGGCAAATCTTAGCGAGAGCCGAAAGGCGTTTGCGTTTTATTTTACTTTGTAATTCATCGATAAGTTTTTCTTTCTGCATAAATATACACCGAGTAGGTAAATATATAACGAATAAGTATAATTATTTTAATGTATTCATACCGTTTTGTCAACGGAATTGTAACGAAAAAGCGGTTTTTAACGTAATATGTACCGTGGCAGACGAAATTTTCAAGGCGGTTAAAGAAGTAGTGGGCGGGTTTTGCGTGAGTTCGGCAAAGCCGCTTTTTGCGGTGGCGGGCGAAGAAGACTCTTCGGGGGCGGTAAGGGCGGTTATCTATTCGGTTGCCCTTGCGGGCGGGAACGTCGCGCCCGCAAGGGACGAAAACGCCGCCCGTAAGATAATTTCTCTTACGGGCGGCGACGGTATATTCGTCGTTAAAATAACGGGCGACGATTTGGCGATTTCGTTTTATTCCGAAAACGACGGTCGCGAAATTTTACGCAAAAATTTAAGCGGAACGAATTTCGTTCCGCTTGCAGGCGATATTTTTTAGCCACAG
>USOJ01000122.1 GCA_900556195.1 uncultured Eubacteriales bacterium | reverse complement strand
TGCTCTCCCGTTGAAGCGGGAGAGGTGGCGCGCATAGCGTGCCGAAGAGGGGGCGACCTGCCTAGGGGGTTTCGCTTACGCTCAACGTGACAAAAACAAAACCCGTCATCGCCGTTATATAACCGCTTAAAACAATATAATTTCTTGACAAATATAACCTATGCGTAGTATAATTTTCACGCTATGGAAAACGTAATAGAAATTAAGAATCTGGTTAAAAACTACGGCGAAACGCTCGCGGTGGACGATTTATCCTTTTCGGTTAAAAAGGGCGAACTGTTCGCGTTTTTGGGCGTAAACGGCGCGGGGAAATCGACGACAATATCAATAATTTGCGGCACGCTTAACAAAACGAGCGGCAAAGTGTTCGTTTGCGGCAAGGACTTAGACGAAGGTCGCGGGGATATTTCGCGCAAAATAGGCGTGGTGTTTCAAAGTTCCGCGCTCGATAAATCTCTCACCGTAAAAGACAACCTTTTATCCCGCGCGGCTTTATACGGAATTTACGGCGCGGAAGCGAAAAAACGCGTGAACGAACTCGCCGGAAAACTCGGCTTTAAGGATTTACTTAAAAGAACGCTCGGCAAACTATCGGGCGGTCAGAAACGTAAAATCGACGTTGCCCGCGCGCTTATTCACGACCCCGAAATTTTAATCTTGGACGAACCCACCACCGGGCTCGACCCGCAGACGAGAAAAACGCTGTGGGAATTTATTTCTTCTCTCCGTAAAAACGAAAACATGACGGTATTTTTAACCACTCACTATATGGAAGAAGCCGCCGACGCCGACCGCGTGATAATACTTAACGCAGGCAAAATCGTTGCCGAGGGAACTCCGCTCGAACTTAAAAATAAGTACACGGGCGACTTTATTACCGTCTATCAGAATGACGAAAGTCAGATTAAAAATTTAGGCGTGCCTTACGAAAAAGTCGGCGACCATATAAGAATAGAAGTAAAAGACACCGCCGCAGCGCGCGACCTTATTATAAAATATCCCGAAGCGTTCACCGATTTCGAGATTACGAAAGGCAAAATGGACGACGTTTTTCTCGCCGTTACGGGCATTAAAGGGGGCGAAGACAAATGAAAACGTTTATCGCGTTGGTAAAAAGAAACGTAAAAATCTTTTTCAAAGACAAGGGCGCGTTCTTCTCGTCGCTGATAACCCCGCTTATATTGCTCGTTTTATACGCAACGTTTCTGGCGAAAATCTATCGCGACAGTTTCGTTTCGTCGCTTAAAGGCTGCCACGTAGCGAACTCGCTGATAGACGGCGCGGTAGCGGGGCAACTCTTTTCGTCGCTGCTCGCTGTATGTTGCGTAACGGTAGCGTTCTGCTCGAATATGCTTTCGGTACAGGACAAGGTTACGGGCGCGGCTAACGACCTTCTCGTAAGCCCCGTAAAACGGTCTGCTGCGGCGGTATCGTACTCGGTCGCGGCGTTTATCTCTACTTTGATAGTAACGCTCACCGCCACCGCCGTATCGCTTATATACGTTGCAGCGGTCGGCTGGTATATGAGTTTCACCGACGTATTGCTGGTAATTTTAGACGTTATTTTATTGTCGGCTTTCGGAACGCTTCTCTCTTCGGTAATAACGGCGTTTCTCTCGTCGCAAGGACAGGTTCAGGCTGTCGGGACGATAGTGTCTGCCGGGTACGGCTTCATCTGCGGAGCGTATATGCCGATTTCGCAATTCGGCGACGGACTTCAGACCGCACTCGGTTTTCTGCCCGGCACTTACGGAACGATGCTTTTAAGAAACCATGCGTTAAACGGCGTATATTCGGCGATGAACTTCCGTCCCGAAGTAATAAAAAAAATAAAAGACGGCATCGACTGCAATATTTACTTTTTCGGAAACAAAGTCGAAATATGGGTCGCGTATCTGGTGCTAATCGGGTCGATAGTTCTTCTTGCCGCTTTATACATATTGATATACGCTTTAAGAAGACGTAAAAACAAATAAATCTCTAATGGCTACGCAAAAGCGGAAGTTTTTAGACTTCCGCTTTTTTTATTTTATCGCTACTGAAAGATTTTCTCAAAAACCGTAAAATCTTTCAGTAGTAGTGAACAATTTTATTGACAAACGGAAAAATTTTCAGTATGATATTGTCGAGGTAACTAAAATGATTAAGAGAGAACACTACATCGAACAAATTCGCCCGTTTTACGAATCCGACCTGATTAAGATAATTACCGGCATACGCAGATGCGGAAAATCGGTAATTATGGAGCAGATTATCAAAGAAATATCCGAAAAAACGGACAACGTAATTTACCTTAACTTCGAAGACAAAAAAGTATCGGCAAACGTAACCAACGCCGACGAATTGATCGCCTACGCCGAAGAACACAAAAAAGACGGAAAATGCTATTTGTTTTTCGACGAAATTCAAACCCTCGACGGCTGGCAGGACGCGTGCAAAACGTTAAGATTATACGATTATTCTCTGTTTATCACAGGCTCTGATTCCAAACTTTTGTCGGGCGAATTCACGAAAGAGTTATCGGGCAGATACGTCGCGTTCCGCGTAAGACCTTTCGTCTATAAAGAAATAGTCGAATACGGTAAAGAACTCGGCAAAGACGTTACGGTTGCCGACTATCTCGTATGGGGCGGGTTTCCCAAACGGTTCGAATTCGACACGGCGGAAGCGCAAAGCCGATATCTGAACGATTTAGACGACACGATAGTTTTACGCGACCTTATCGGTCGGTACAAAATACGCAAAGAAAGTCTGTTCAAAAGTCTCGTCAATTTTATTTTACGCAGTAACGGTCGCATACTTTCGGCAAACTCCATTCGCGATTATATCAGGCAGAAACATTCTTCCTGTTCGATAAATACGATAATGAAATATATCGGATATCTCGAAGAAGCGTACATCATAGAACCGATTAAACGATATTCTTCGAAGACGAAAAAAGAGTTATCCTATCGCGTTAAAATATACGACGCGGACGTTTGTTTCAACTCTATACGCTGTATGAACAACCGTTACGATATTACGCACAACCTTGAAAATATCGTCTATAACGAATTGATTTATATGGGTTACGAAGTATACGTATACAACGACAACGGCAAAGAAATCGATTTTTGGGCGAGCAAAAACTCGAAGCAATATTACGTGCAGGTTGCGTACAGCGTAGCCGAAGAGAAAACGTATCAAAGGGAATTCGGCGCGTTCAAGAATATAGACAATCTTTCTCAAAAAATCATTATTACGAACGACGATATCGATTATTCGACGAGCACGGTAAGGCATATAAAACTAAAAGATTTTTTGACTGCCGACAGTTTATAAATATAGAAAAGAGTAGCAAAAAGCGTGGGTTGAAATCTTTCGATTTCAGCCCACGCTTTATTTATAATCTGATTTTATTCGCCTTTGTCTTCGGAAGGAGTTTCTTCTGCGGTTTCGGTTGCTTCGGTGGGTTCAACCGTTTCTTCGGTCGCTTCCTGAACGGCTTCGGTCGGTTCTTCTTTCGCTTCTTCGACGGGTTCGTCCGCTTCGACTGCTTCCGAACTCTCGTCCGAAACGTCTTTGACTTCCGCTTCCGCTACGACCTTTTTAACCTTGGCGTTACTCTTCTTGCCGTTCTTATCGGCAGGCTTCCAGAGCGCGACGACTACTATACCTACCAGGCAAAGTACCGCTATACCCAAAAATATAAGAGAGAGCCAGTTGTTCTTAAAGAAGTTTTTAACTCTTTCGTCTTCGAGTTTAAGTTCTTCGACCTGATCATGAACGGAAACGGCATCGGTTTTAACCTCTTTTACGGTAACGCCGTCCTCACCGCCCTTGGCAGTAACCGACAACCTGAAATAACCCTTTTTAAGCGGGGTAAAGTAATAAGTTCCGCTCTTGAAACCGTCTTTACTGAATCTTGCTTCTTTGCCTGCGGTGGCGTCCACCCAACCTTCGGCGTTCGCTTCGCCGCTCGTTGCGTTGTACTGAAGTTTGACGAGAGTATCGGAGGCGTTTTCGAAGGTAACCGAAAGGTTCTGATACCTTTGATTTACTCTGCCTGTTCCGCTGTCGCCTTTGGTGGTAACGGTTATCTCTTTATTTTCTTTGTTTTCGTAAGAGAAGATGGGAGCGACGAGTTCAGCGGTGTCTTTCTTATACCAACCGTATACGCCGCCGACTTCGTTTTCTTCGCAATCTTCTATCGAAATTTCTTTCTTGACGCCGAAATCGTTGCCGTCGTCTACCAGAACGTAGAAACTGTACGTTCCTTTCGACGAAACGCTTAAAGTGGGAAGATCGCCCTTTTTAGCCGTCGCGGAACTGAAAGAACTCGAACTGGGGGAACTATAATACATTTTGTACGTAAGTTCTTTTTTATCCACGACTTCGCTGTTTATAAGCGACGAAATTTCTTCGAAAGGAAGAGTAAGAGAGTTACCCTCCGAAACGGTCAATCCGTTGATTTTATCCTGTACTTCGGCTATTTTGCCTGCGTCGGTAACGTAAGACAAATCGGAGCCTACGGTATAAACCGTAACTACCGTCGTAAACTCTTTTTTGCCGTTTTTGTCGGCGTCTTTCATAGTGGTTACAACGGTGTATTTACCGTTGCCC
>USOJ01000121.1 GCA_900556195.1 uncultured Eubacteriales bacterium | reverse complement strand
TTACTATCGTTTGCGGCGATTATTCGCTGTCCAAGTCGTTTATCGATAAAGATACGTTTGTGTATCTTGATCCGCCGTATCGTCCGATTTCCGAAACGTCGGGATTTACGGCTTACAATACCGATGTTTTCGACGATAACGAGCAAATAAGACTATCGAAGTTTATCGACGAAATCAATCTTTCGGGCGCAAAAATTGTTTTAAGCAACTCAGACCCGAAAAACGTAAATGAGGAAGATAATTTCTTTGACGATTTATATAAAAACTATAAGATAAATCGCGTTGAAGCAAGCCGAGCAATAAACAGCAAAGGCGATAAACGCGGCAAAATAAACGAATTGCTTATTTGCAATTGAGGGGGAAATTTATGTTCATCGAAAAAAGTACGGAAGAAAAAATACAATTATTTGAAAGTAAGTTGCTCGGTACAAACAGAGGATATAATTTTTATATTGAATGGGCAAATTTAGAAAAACTCGATAAATATGAGATAGAACTTAACGCCATGGATACTCTTATAGGCAAGAGAGAAGATTTTGATGAAAAATTTAGAGAGTTACTTACAAAATTGCCTAAAACAGTAGAATTGTTTCCGTTTTTGTTTGCATTGTCAAAAGCAGAAAGGAAAGAAGTAACCAAGAAAAATAAATATCTCGATATTATAGGTTCCGAGTTGGATAGCCCCGATTTGCAAAGTTATAATTTTAACGGTGAAAACCGATTTACTGAAAAAGAAATTGATAAGTATCTGCTATTTTTTGAGCAAATGGGATTGAAAACTTTTTATCGGGATTTTTTAGAGAAGAGTACCTTAGATTATATATACGGCGTTTTGATAGGATTGGACTCCAACGGAAGAAAAAACAGAGGCGGAAAGGCTTTTGAACTTGCCTGCGAGCCGATAATCAGAGATGTCGCGGATAAATATAATGTAGAAGTGATTACGCAAAAACAATTCAAATATTTATGTTTGAGCGGTTTTGAAATATCCGCGGATATTGAGAATCGGAAAGCAGATTTTATTTTAATAAAAGGCGATAAATGCATGAATGTAGAAGTGAATTTCTATAAAGATTCGGGTTCTAAGCCTGAAGAAATAATAGATTCTTACATAAATCGCCAGTCTGATCTGTCTAAAAACAAAATTAAGTTTGTGTTGGTAACAGACGGAAATTGTTGGAAGGGGACGACGAATCAACTCCGTAAAGGATTCAATCATATCGACTACTTGATGAACTATAAAATGATGAAAGGCGGAGCGTTGGAAGAGATTATAAGAAAAGAATTTGAAGAATAAACAATATGGCAAAGAAAAATATACCGTTACAGCCCGAAAATTTCGAACTCGAAACAAATACCGTTTGGGCGTTCCCCGATCGCGGTAAATGGGCAACGCACGACGCTAAATATCGCGGGAATTGGTCGCCGTATATTCCGAGAAATGTAATTCTGCGTTACTCAAACGAGGGCGACACTGTTTTAGATCAGTTCGTCGGTGGAGGCACTACTGCCGTTGAAGCAAAACTGACAAACAGAAATTTTATCGGTGTCGATATTAACCCTAATGCACTTGAAATCACAAAAAGCAAATTGAATTTCGAGTGTGAATTTAATCCGACAATAAGTATTATACAAGGCGATGCGTGTAATCTTTCTACGATTGACGACGATTCGATAGACCTTGTTTGCACGCACCCGCCTTATGCCGATATTATTCATTACAGCGAAGATATCGACGGCGATATGTCGCTCATGCCGATGAAAGATTTTTTGTTTGAAATCGGCAAGGTTGCGGAAGAAAGTTATCGAGTATTGAAAAAGGACAAGTTTTGCGCTATACTTATGGGAGATACGCGCAAAAAAGGTATGGTTCAACCGTTAGCGTTTGAAACAATGCGTATTTTTGAAATGGCGGGATTCAAAACGAAAGAGATTATAATCAAGGAACAACACAACTGCAAAGCCACGGGCTATTGGAAAACTAACAGCATAAAATTCAATTTCCTTTTACTCGCCCACGAGTATTTGTTTGTGTTTAAGAAATAACGGGTTAAGAAGCAACCAAGGAGGGAAAATTATGGATGAGATTGAAAAAATAAGGTACGCGAAGAGTTTTATCGATCAACTCGCGCAAGGGGTCAACCCCGTTGACGGAATACCCGTGGCAGAAAAAGACGTAATCAATAACGTACGGATTACTCGGTGTCTGTTCTTCGTTTCGGACGTTCTCGGTAAGGTTTGTAACGGCGAATACTCGAAACCGCAACTAAAGCCGAAAAAATCCTCGTTTTTCGTAGACGACGAATTGATTTCGAAATTAAAAGTCGAAAACCGCAAAATGAGTGCGTCTGAAATTGCCGCAAGAATCGATGAGGTAAACGAAAACGACGGTAGTACTTATAAATTTCCGCGAAGAGCAATCGGGGAATGGATGATTGAAAACGGTTTCCTGACCGAAGACGTTGATAATGACGGAAAACGTAAAAAGTCACCCACGTTAAAGGGCGAAAGCATGGGCGTTATCGGCGAATCCAGAGTCGGCTATAAAGGCGACGCGTATACGGCGATTTTATTTAACGCGGACGCGCAAAGGCTTATATACGATAATCTTAAAAGTATCGTTATCGGCCACTACGACAGGATAAACAACAAAAAAGCCGACTCTTCGGAAGGTATGCCCGAAAACGCGGGCTTACCTTGGAGCGCGGCTGACGAAAAACGACTTAAAGAAATGTATTCGGACGGTTTGACCGCCGAAGCGATTGCCGCCGACCTTAAACGCAACGTAAGCGGAGTGAAGGCTCGGATGAAAAAGTTGGGGTTGTTATAAAAACGATTAAAAATCCCATTTGGGGATGAAACTTTCGCTTGAAGAACCTAATTCCTGCGCGAAGTAGTCGGTTATCCCCAAAGATAAAAGTTCTTCGTAAACGCGCTCGTATTCGCGGGCGGTGATTTTACGGGATAATTCTTTACATTCTTCTATATTTCCGAACGGAGTGTATTGCGCCATAAGCGAAAAATACGCTCCGTTTTTCTTATTTTCGGCAAACCACCTTACTATTTTTTTGCTGTCTTCTACGCAAAGCGGCATTATCATATGCCTTACGATTACCCCCGAACGCATAGTTTTTTCGTTAGAAAAAGTTACGGGTTTCGCGCTCATCATATACTCTATCGCCTTGCTCGCCACTTCGAAATAGTCGCGTTTTCTCGTATACCTGTAAGAAATTTCGGGCGAAAAGAATTTTAAGTCGGGCAGATAAATATCTACGTACGGCTCTAAAATTTTAAGCGTTTCTATCGGTTCGTAAGAGTGGGTGTTATACACCGTCGGAATTTTCGGGCGATAGATTTCGTACGCCTTTTTTATAAGCGGCGCGAAGTGCGTGGGGGTTACGAGATTTATATTCGTCGCGCCCGAATTTTCCAATTCCGCAAAGATTTCCGCCAACTCTTCGGGCGTTATTTCTTTGCCGGTCTGCGAACGCGACAAAGCGTAATTCTGGCAGAATACGCATTTAAGCGAGCAGCCGCAAAAAAACACCGTGCCCGATCCGTTTTCGCCGGTGATGCACGGCTCCTCGAACTTGTGCAGATAGTATTTTGCTATACGCATTTTATTTTTTTCGCCGCAATACCCGGCGCTTTTTTCTCTGTCCGCGCCGCAACGGACGGGGCAGAGCGCGCAATTATTTTTCATGAGAACATTTTATCATAACTAAACGTAATTGACAATCGTTTTGCAATGGTGTATAATTACGGCGAGGCGCGGGGCGACCACAAATCTTTTCCGCGCAAAAAGAAGGATTTTTTATGAACAAGTTTTTCACCAGCGAAAGCGTAACCGAAGGGCATCCCGATAAAATCTGCGACCAGATTTCGGACGCGGTACTTGACGCCATTCTCGCGAAAGACCCTTACGCAAGGGTTGCCTGCGAAACTTCCGCTACCACGGGACTCGTACTCGTTATGGGCGAAATCACAACTAATTGCTACGTTGATATTCAGTCCGTCGCGAGAAACACGATTCGCAGAATCGGCTACGACAGAGCCAAATACGGTTTCGACTGCGACACGTGCGCCGTGCTTACTGCCATACACGAGCAGAGCGCGGATATCGCTATGGGCGTCGACGACTCGGTAGAACACCGCGAAAGCGGCGACGAAGCCGACAGATTCGGCGCGGGCGATCAGGGTATGATGTTCGGCTACGCGACCAACGAAACCGAAGAATACATGCCGCTCCCGATAACTCTCGCGCATAAACTTACGCGCAGACTTACGGAAGTGAGAAAGAGCGGACTTTTGGATTATCTTCGCCCGGACGGCAAAAGTCAGGTTACGGTCGAATACGAAAACGGCAAGGTGAAGAGAATAGAGGCGGTAGTCGTTTCTACGCAGCACAGCGAAAGCGTTACGACCGAGCAACTCCGTAAAGACGTTGAAAAACTCGTTATCCGCGCGGTTTTGCCCGACAATCTTATGGACGAAAACACGAAGATATACATTAACCCGACGGGCAGATTCGAGATAGGCGGTCCGCACGGCGACAGCGGCTTGACGGGCAGAAAGATTATCGTAGATACGTACGGCGGAAGTTGTTCGCACGGCGGCGGAGCGTTTTCGGGTAAAGA
>USOJ01000120.1 GCA_900556195.1 uncultured Eubacteriales bacterium | reverse complement strand
TGCAGGTCTTCCTTTTGGAAAACTTAAAGATGCATTATATGAAATAGGTGAGAATCCTGAAAATTTAGACTTTATAATTGTAACACATGCTCACTCTGATCATGTAAGAAGTCTTCATTCATTTAATAGAGTATATAATACTAAAGTATATATATCAATAGAGACATTTAATGAATATAATAAAAAAGATTATATAAAGAATTATGAATTTTTTGATGAATTTGACAATATTATGGGAATTAAATTTACTAAAATACCTATAAGTCATGATAAAAAAGGATTTGGGTTTGTATTTGAATATGATAATAAATCATTAGTATACATGACAGATACAGGCATGATACATTCTAGATATCATGAGAAACTTAAAAATAAAACAGTTTACTTACTTGAAAGTAATCATGATGTTGAAATGGAAATGAATGGTAAGAAATTTGAATATATTAAATATAGAAATATAGGAGATGAAGGACACTTAAGCAATGAAGACTGTGCAATGTATTTAAATCATTTTATAGGTCCAGATACAAAAGATATAATGTTAGTTCATATAAGTGAAAACGATAACACATATGAAAAAGCATATGAAGCAAATAGAGAAAGAATAGATCCAAACATCCCTATTTATATAGCATATAAAGATAAAATTAGTGAAGTAATTGAAGTATAGTAAAAAGTATGTTATCATTACAGTAGAAGGAGTAGAAGATATGAAAAAGAGAAATAATTCTAGTAGTGATGCATTTGTATTAGGTATTTCAATGGGTACATGTTTTGGTATAATGTTAGTTGTATTATCAAATGAAATAATGTATTTTCCATTATGTTTAGTTGCTGGACTTGCTATAGGGCTTTCAGTATCAGGAGAAAAAATAGAATTTAAACTTACAAATAAAAAAAAGAAAAAATTTAAGGAGTATATTTATGAAAAAATTCGTAGCGTTACTTATAAGTATCGTAACCGTCTTCACGCTTGCGGCGTGTGGCAAAAAGAACAATTCCGAAATCGATTGGGCTAAGACTTCTTTGAAATCGTCCTACACGATCGGCGCAGTCGAGGGCGCTCCGACTTTATCGCTCGTAAACGTGGCGGACGGCGGATTTACTTATACCGATAACGACAAGAGCGTTACTACCGACGTCACCGTAGCCGCCGACGCTACGGCCGTCGTCGCAAATCTTATAAACGGAACTTACGATATGGCGATTTTGCCGATAAACAACGCCGCCGAGATTTACGACAATAGCGGCAAACACGAATTTCGTCTTGCCACCGTCAACGTTTTCGGAGTGCTTAATATGATCGGCAAAGAAGATATAGCCGAAAATATGAACAACCTTAAAGGCGAAGTGGTTTATTGCGTCGGTTTCGGGGGAACGCCCGGACTTGTTCTTAAACACCTTCTCGAAAAGAACGGTATTTCATACGAAGTCGGTGACAACGCGACGGACAAAGACAAAGTTTATATATATCCGGTTGCCGGCGGTCAGGAGGTTATTCAGGGTCTTAACGGAGGAGCAACGAAATTTGCGGTTCTCGGCGAACCTGCGGTTACGCAGGTAAGCGGAAAAACCGGGGCATCCGTCGTTCTCGATTTCAAAAAAGAATGGCAAAAATTCCATGGGGCGAACTCGACGTTTACTCAGGCGGGATTAGTCGTAAACGTAAATAAAGTAAATAAAAAATACGTTGAGGCTCTCGTCGGACACCTTAAAGACAATAAAGCGTATTTATACGCGAACACCGATAAAATCCCCGCGAAGTTGACGTCGATGGGCAGTACCGGTCCGATTTCAAAACTTACCTATAACGAAACTATTCTTGACAGATGTAGTTCGGATTGTAAGACGGCGACTTCGATGAGAGCAAATATCGAAGCGTTTTTGGCAGCCAATAACGTTGAACTTCCGGGCGGGTCTTTCTATTGTCTGTAATGAAATCGTTACTTAAAATAATTTATCCGCTTCTTTCGGTCGCGTTGTTTGCGTTCGGTTATTACCTGCTGTCGCTCAGATTGGACAGTAAAATAGCCGCTCCGCAAATAGATCTGATCGTGAAAGAAACGGGTAAAATAATAGCCGAAAAAACGTTCGTCAAAACCGTATTTTCTACTCTGTGGCGGGCGGTGTACGGCTTTATGATTTCTCTTTTTATAGCGACGGTATTCGCCGTTATCGCCAGCGCCGGCGAAACAATAGAAAAATTGCTGTATCCGCTTACGCTTATTTCGAGAGCGATACCGACCATGTCGATTATTTTACTTTGCCTTATATGGCTTAAAGCGGATAAAACGCCGGTTGCCGTGTCGGTAGTAATAGTTTTCCCTATGCTTTATTCGTTGCTTTTAAGCGCGATAAAATCGGTAAACGACGATATGAAAGACGTGATACGGGTATATCGCGTTCCCAAGTTTAAGGCTTTGGTAAAATATTATATTCCGAGCGTATTTATACTTGCTTTTCCGCAACTCGTAACTACGCTTTCATTCAATATCAAACTCACGATTTCGGGCGAAGCGCTCGCTTATACGGCGGGCAGTATCGGCGTTCAGATGAAACTCGCCAACGGCAATTTCAATACCGCCAACTTACTTGCCTGGACTATTGTGTCGGTGCTTCTCGGATTTGCTGTCGAATTGATTCTGAAAGCCTTATATAAAATCGGGGAGAGGGTACGCTATGGATATCGTAATAGAAAATTTAACTAAAAAATACGGCGATAAGACGATTTTCGATAATTTCGGCGTAACGTTTCCCGAGAATAAAATATCCGTTGTTATGGGCAGGTCTGGCGCGGGTAAGACCACGCTTCTTAATTGTATCGCGGGGCTTACGACCTTTCAGGGCGAAATTAAAAACGCGGATAAAACGGCGTACGTCTTTCAGGAAGACAGGCTCGTTCCGTTTGAGCGTTTACGAAAATCTCGATTTCACGCTCGATAAATCCGTCCCCGGTGAAGTAAGAAAACGATTGATATTCGACACGGTAAAATCCGTCGGGCTCGGAGATAAAATCGGGTCTTTACCGAAAGAACTTTCGGGCGGGCAAAAAAAGAGAGTGTCGCTCGCGCGGGCGTTTCTGTCCGACGCGCCGATACTTTTAACCGACGAACCGCTCAACTCGCTCGATTACGGGCTCAGGTTAAAGACGATTGATTTGCTGCTCGATATGCTCGATAAAAGCCCTAAAACCGTAATTTACGTTACGCACGATATAGATGAAGCGTTATCGCTTGCCGATAAGATTTTCTTTATCGGCGAAAGCGGAGCGATTTTCGATTACGAATTTACTTTGCCTGCAAAAAACAGGGATATTTTGTCGGAAAATTGTTCGCTCGTAAAGAGAAAACTTATAGATTTGTTCGTATAAAAAAGAAATAGCCGTCGATAATCGATTCGAAATAACCCCTTTTACTTCAGATTACATAAAATGATAGTAGGGGCTGCGGAGGATCGATATGATAAGAAGAGGCGAGTTATACTACGCCGATCTTTCGCCCGTCGTCGGTAGCGAGCAGGGCGGCGTAAGACCGATTCTCGTCGTGCAGAACGACGTGGGAAACAAATATAGCCCCACCGTCATAGCGGCGGCGGTAACGAGTAAACTCAACAAAGCAAGACTTCCTACGCATATAGAACTGTGCGCGGAGGACTACGGTCTTACGAAAGATTCGGTTATATTGCTGGAACAAATAAGAACGCTCGACAAGCGCAGGCTTAAAGAGCGGATAGGAGCGCTTGACCCCGCTTTAATGCGTCGGGTCGACGTTGCGTTGAAAATCAGTCTCGGATTTGCCGAAACGGTATAATTCAGGCGGCGGAGTTTATTTTAACCCCGCCGCCTTTCGTATTGTCGATATATAACGGGTAAAAAATAAGTCGCATATCACTTAATCGTTGACACGCGCGGTAAATTTCATATATAATAAATTCATAAGGTGACGACTATGCTTGAAATTAAGAATTTTACCAAAACTTACGGCGACAAGATCGCCGTAGACGATTTGACGCTTACTATAAATGCGGGCGAAATATACGGTTTTATCGGTCATAACGGGGCGGGTAAAACGACTACTATAAAAGCCGTTTGCGGGCTTATCGATTTCGATAAGGGTGAAATTGCGGTAGACGGCGTTTCTATAAAGAAAGACCCGGTTGCATGTAAAAAGAAAATCGCGTATATCCCCGACGACCCCGCGCTTTACGAATTTATGACGGGACTTCAATATCTCGATTTCGTCGCCGATATATTCGGCTTGGGCGAAGAAGAGAGAAAAAACAAAATCTCTTTTTATGCCGATAAATTTTCGATCTCAAACGATTTGTCGTCTGCGATAGGATCGTATTCGCACGGAATGAAACAAAAACTCGCTATAATTTCTGCGTGGATTCACGATCCCAAACTCGTTATTATGGACGAACCTTTCGTCGGGCTCGACCCTACGGCGTCGCATACTCTTAAAGAGATGATGAAAGAACTTTGCTTAAACGGCGGGGCGATATTCTTTTCGACGCACGTTCTCGAAGTCGCCGAAAAACTTTGCGATAAAATCGCGATAATCAAAAGCGGAAAACTCGTAAGGAGCGGTAGCGTGGAAGACGTAAAAGGCGACGAATCGCTCGAATCGGTCTTTCTCGAACTCGAAAAAGAAAA
>USOJ01000119.1 GCA_900556195.1 uncultured Eubacteriales bacterium | reverse complement strand
CTTCATTTTGCCGCTTGTAAAACCGCGCCAAACGTCCGAGCCGTACAAAGCAACGTCATCGAGGTCGCACACTTTGACGGTGTAATCGTGTCCCCAGTAACGTGAAACGTAAAACGCTTTGTCGGCGTAGTCAAGTCCGAGATTCATCGAGTAGTAGCCGTCTTGGTCGCCGTCCTTTATGCCGCGAAAACTCATCCAGAAATATCGCAACGGGCTGCTGCTCGGCAGCGCGTGCGAGGCGGGCGAGCTTTTCCGCGCCGTGCTGGACGGCAAAGACGTTTCGTCCGAAATTCGTAAACCCGAAATATCCATGCTTGCGTCAACCGTGTCCGCGCACAAATGCGTAAGGCTTAAAATGGTCGAAATGCAGAGAAAAATTGCGGCGAGTATGGATTGCGTTTTAGACGGCAGAGAAATCGGTTCTTTCGTTTTGCCGAACGCCGAATATAAATTTTTCGTTACCGCAAAACCCGAAGTCAGAGCCGAGAGAAGATACAAAGAGTTGATTGCGCGCGGAAACGACGTAAATTACGAAGAACTTCTCAAAGAAATCAAGCAGCGGGATTATAACGACAGTCATAGAGAGTTCGCTCCGCTCGTTCAGACGGCGGACGCCGTTTATATAGATACTTCCGATATGACGATAGACGAAGTCGTCGCAAAAGTAATCTGCGTGGTTAAAGGGGAATAAAATGTGGTACAGAATTATTCGTTTTTTGTTTTTACCCTGGTTCAAACTGTTTTATATGCCTAAAATAAAAGGCAAAGAAAATTTACCCAAAGAGGGCAATTACGTAATAGTATGCAATCACTTCGGAAAATCCGACCCGATAGTGATTTTGTCGATGTACAAGAAAAAATTGTATATTATGGCTAAAAAAGAATGGTTTTCGACAAAATTCAAAGCGGCTTTCTTTACCGAATTCGGGGCGATTCCCGTCGACAGAGAAAAGCCCGATTTCGCCTCGATTAAAAAATGTCTTACGGTTCTGAAAGACGGCAGTAATCTTCTCGTATTCCCGGAAGGTACGAGAAATAAAGTAAACAGCGACTTGCAGGAAATTAAAGGCGGGGCGGGAATGATGGCGTTTACCGCTAAAGTACCCGTCGTTCCGTTCGCGCTTAAAAAGAAATTCAAACCGTTTCATAAAAACGAATTGTATATCGGTAAACCGTTCGACTATTCCGACTTATACGGTCAAAAACGCAGTTCCGCGCTCGACGATATTCTTACCGAACGTATAAGAGAGAATTTACAAAAGACCGTCGATATTGCGCAGGGAAAGATAAAAGCGGAATAATGGAAATAATAATCGCAAAAAAAAGCGGGTTTTGCCCGGGCGTTCAAAGAGCGGTCGATACCGCAAAAGAGATATACGGTAAAAACGTGGCGATATTCGGCGAAATTATTCATAACGAAAAAGTCGTTGACGAAATCGCGGCGCTCGGTACTAAAACCGTATATTCTTTGGACGATTTTGACGGCGATACGCTGATTATCCGTTCGCACGGAGTAGGCAAGTCGATCTTTACGGAAGCCGAAAAGCGCGGAATAAAAGTAATAGACAGAACTTGTCCGTTCGTCGTAAAGACACAGAAGATAGTCGAAAAGTATTCTTCCGAAAATTACAGGATAATTATTGCGGGCGAAAAAACGCACCCGGAGGTCGTCGGACTTATCGGCTGGGCGGGAAATGCGAAAGTAGACGTCATCGACGACGATTTCGAATCGATTGACGTATCCGAGAACGATAAAATTTGTCTCGTTGCCCAAACGACTTATTCGGATGCGAAATTTCAAAAAATTTTAGCGTTTTTTGATAAAAAACGCGTTAAAACGCTTGAAGTTTTTCCCACAATTTGCTATACTACGAGAGAGCGTCAAAAAGAAGCGGATTTACTGTCTCGAAGTTGCGATGCGATGGTCGTCATAGGCGGCGTAAGCAGCAGCAATACGCGAAAACTTGCGGATATTTGCCGTAAGAATTGCGAGAATACGTTTTTCGTTTCCGATCCGAACGATCTCGATTATATAAAATTAGTAAAATTCAAAAAGGTAGGTATTGTTGCGGGGGCGTCGACGCCCATCGGACAATCAATGGAGGTTTTCTTAAAAATGGAAAGTACAGAAGTTAAAAACTCGAATGCTATGGAAGAAGCAATGACCGCTATGAGCGACGAACAATTGAAGTTCAGAAGAGGTCAGAAAGTCGTTGCGACTATATCGTCCGCAACCGACGACGGTCTTATGTTGTATATCAACAACACTAAGAAAGAAATATTGCTTCCGAAAGAAGAAATAGATTGCGAGAACTACGACAAAGCGGAATACGCCAAGAAAGTCGGCGATGAAATCGAAATTATGATCGTAGGACTTAACCCCGTTGCATTGTCCCAGAAAGCAATTACCGCGCAGAAAGAAGAAGAAGAACTTATCGCCAAGATTCAGGCCGGCGAAGTGTTCACGGTTACTTGCACGGGATTCAATAAAGGCGGTCTTACCGCTAAATTCCATTCCTACGATATATTCGTTCCGTCTTCTCAGATCAGAATCGGATTCGTTAAGGACCTTGAAAAATTCGTAGGCAAGACGCTTCGTCTTAAAGCCGAAAAAGTTGAAAACAACGGCAGAAAGAAGCAAATCGTCGGTTCGCAGAGAGTTATCCTTGAAGCGGAAAGGGCAGAAAGAGACGCTGCTAAAAAGGCGAAAGAAGACGAATTCTTCGCCAATATTCACGAAGGCGACGTCGTTACCGGTACGGTAGTAAGATTTGCCGCGTTCGGCGCTTTCGTAGACGTAAACGGTTTCGATTGCCTTGCTCATATTTCCGATTTGAGTTGGACTAACGCGAAAACTCCCGCAGACGTACTCGAACTTAATAAAGCGTACGAATTCAAAGTTCTTAAATGCGATCAGGAAACCAAGAAGGTTTCGCTCGGATATAAACAACTTCAACCGAAGCCGTGGGAACTTGCCGCCGATAAATACGCGGTAGGCGACGTTATCAAAGGCACGGTCGTAAGAATAGTAAGTTTCGGCGCGTTTGTTGAAGTCGAAAAAGGTATAGACGGACTCGTTCACGTTTCGCAGATTTCTCACGAATGGCTTGAAAACCCGACTTCCGTTTTGAAGGTCGGCGATGAAGTCGAAGCGAAGATTCTCGGAATCGATCCCGAAAAAGAAAAGATGACGCTTTCGATAAAGGCTCTTACTCCTGCTCCCGAAAGACCGAGAAGAGAAGATGCGGAAGGCGAAGCGAAGCACGACAGAAAGGGCAGAAGAGAAAAGGTTGATGCAAACGACGACGAACCCAGAGAATGGTCTGAAGGCGGCGTTGGCGGAATCTCGCTCGGCGACCTTATCAACAAATAATAATCAAAAAATTAAACCGACTGCAATCAAGCAGTCGGTTTTTTAACGCGTAAATTTATGAAAACGGGTTGCCAAACGTGGCAACCCGTTTATTTATCTTTGTCTGACGGGAAGGCGTTTTATTGCTTTCGTTACGTATTCGATTAGTTTAGTCATCCACGTACCGAGTAATACGTCAAACAATACGAGCCCTATTATCAAGGCGATATAACCCCAATAATAGTAAATATCGGATAATAATGACGGCAAAGACATCATACCCATAAGCGTATCCGAACACATAAATATAAGCGACGCAGCAGTTACCAGCGATATAAGAATACCTCTGTAAGCGTTGTAGGGCTTCGATATAATGTGCATATTCGCTATTCCGCCGAGGGTCAGCGCCGCTACGTTGAACGTCTTTTGTAAATCGGTTATCTTATCCGACGGAGCGAAACAATACGTAGAAACTACTTCAATTATTAAAACGTTAAATATTAAAATACAAGCGCCCGGTATTGCGTGAGAAAATAAGTAACTCACGAACTTACCGTTGACTTTATTAGTGTTGGCTTGCATAGATAAGAAGAAAGATCCTATACCGATTACGAACAGTTCGAGCAGCATCATCATCTGGCTATCAAATGGGAACATTGCTTTTCTTGCAATCGAAATTATCGCGAAAACCAAGGTAAACAACGTTTTCATGAGGAACAGCGAAGACGATTTTTCGATATTGTTTATAACTCTTCTTCCTTCGGCAACCACGTGCGGCATAGAATTGAAGTTGTTATCCATTAAAACTATGTGCGCTATGTTCTTCGTAGCGTCGCTTCCCGAAGCGACCGTTACAGAGCAGTGCGCTTCTTTCATCGCGAGAATATCGTTTACGCCGTCGCCCGTCATTGCGACGGTGTGTCCGGCATGTTTTAACGCTTTTACGAGTATCGCCTTTTGTTCGGGAGTAACTCTTCCGAATACGTTATATTTCGTGGCGCACGCTATAACGTCGGCTTCACTCATTCCTTCGAGACTGACGTATTTGTCCGCTCCTTCTACGCCTGCGCGTTTCGCGACTTCCGAAACCGTTACGGGATTATCGCCCGAAATAACTTTTACGTTTACTTCGTTTTTCTTGAACCATTCGATAGTCTGAATAGCGTCGCGGCGGATATTGTCGCTCAAAGTTATTATGGCAAACGGCTTCATATCGCTCGGCAATTGATCGCCGATAATCGGTTTTTCAGAATATGCAAGCATTAAAACCCTTTGTCCCATGGCCGTATAGTGCTTTATCTGGCTTGAAACTCCTCTCGGAATCGCGCTTTTTGGTAATATAAATTC
>USOJ01000118.1 GCA_900556195.1 uncultured Eubacteriales bacterium | reverse complement strand
CGTCGCAAAGGTGTACAGGGATAATCTGATGCGTGAATACGATAAAATCTATCCCGAATACGGCTTTGAAAAGAATAAAGGTTACGGAACGAAAGAACATATCGACGCGTTAAAGGAGAACGGGTTTTGCAGAATTCACAGAAAGACTTTCATAAAAAACTTCTCGGCAGACAAGGCGAGAGAGCCGTTCTGAAATATATGATCAATCTCGGTTTTTCGCTCGTAGAAAAGAACTATAAAACGCCGTACGGCGAAGCCGACCTGATTATGAAAAAAGACGGGTCGACTTATTTTATAGAAGTAAAAACCCGTTCGGGAACGCTGTTCGGCGACCCCAAAGACGCGGTAGATAAAAAGAAGATAGAAAAGTACGGAAAAATATCCGAATATTACCTTTTAACTCACGAAGACGAAGATATTCGTTTTTGCGTGGCGGAAGTGTTAAACGGCGAAATAAACGTCTTATACGACGCTTTTTAGAAATATAAAAATGGAAATATGCGTAACTTCCGCTTCGGGTATAGAAGCGGTAACTAAAAGAGAATTATATAAAATAATCGGCAAAGAAGACTTGTCCGCAATCAACGGCAGAATAAAATTCGAGGGCGACGAAAGCGACGTGGCGAAGTGTAACTTAAATCTTCGCACGGGCAACAGGGTAGAAATAGTTTTAGGCGGTTTCAAAGCAGAAACTTTCGACGATCTGTTCGACGGCGTAAAATCGATACCTTTCGAAGAATATATCGACCGCGACGGCAAGATTATAGTAAGCGCAAAAAGCGTGCAGAGTAAACTCTTCGCGTACAGCGCGATTCAGTCCGTATCGAAAAAAGCGATTTGCGAAAGACTTTGCAAAAAGTACGGCGTAAACGAACTTAACGAAAGCGGAGCGAGATATAAAATCGAAGTCGCCGCGCTTAAAGACTACGTTACCGTAACGCTCGACACGTCCGGCGACGGACTTCACAGGCGAGGCTATCGCGGTCTGGTCGGCGAAGCGCCGCTCAAAGAAACTCTCGCGGCGGCTCTCGTCGAACTCTCGGTGTGGAATAAAACCCGCCCGTTCGCCGATTTGTTCTGCGGTACGGGGACGATACCGATAGAAGCGTGTATGATCGCTTTGAATATCCCGGCGGGGCTTAATCGTAGTTTCGATTTTCAAAATTGGAAACGTTTCGATAAAAAGATTTTCGACCGCGCCGCAGAAGAAGCGAAAGCGAATATCGTAACCGACGCCGATTTGCGGATAAGCGGTTTCGATATAGACGATAAGCAACTTAAACTTGCAAGAAAGCACGCCGAACTTGCGGGCGTTGACAAGTATATACATTTTCAACGCGCCGATATGCGCGATTTTTCGTCGAGATTTTCTCACGGCGTGATTATAAGCAATCCGCCCTATGGCGAAAGACTGTCGGACAGAAAAGAAGTCGAAAAACTCTACCGCGATTACGGTAAAAAGGTCGCCTTGCTCGACGATTGGTGCGCGTACACGCTCACGCCCGTAGACGATTTCGAAAGGCTTTTCGGCAAAAAAGCGGATAAAAAGCGTAAGATATACAACGGAAAAATCGAATGTTGCTATTATTCTCATCTCGCTCCGCTCCCGAAGAAAGCGTGAAGTGTTGAGTTATAAGTGATGAGTGATGAGTGTTGAGTGATGAGTGATATATCTCCCTGTCGGGAGATGTTTTATAAGTCGTCCTGATTCTCACGGACTGTCATTGCGAGAAAGCGTAGCGACCGCGGCAATCCCGAAGATTGGAGTACGAGCGATTGTACACGTGTCATTCTGAGGCTCTGCCGAAGAATCTCCCGGAAGGGCAAACCTTGCAGACTTAATATTACTCCGTCATCGATGGCGAAGTGTTGAACGTTGAGTTTTGAGTGTTGAGTGTTGAGTGATGAGTGATATATCTCCCTGTCGGGAGATGTTTTTCGGCATTTCATATTAACTTTTCACGTTTCAAAAAGTATAAAACCCCGTCCGGCTGTTCAAAATAGTCGAAGGGGGTATTTTTATGAGTAAAAAGAAAAAACACCCGGTCAGGAAAATGACCGAAGAAGACTACGAAAACTATATTATGTCGCTTAAAGACGAAAAACCGATCGAAGCAATCGCTCCCGAAAAAGAAAAATAAAAACGAAAATTACCGTATATCGGAAAATCAGGCGCAATCTATTGATTTTTCTGCGGAAAAGTGGTATAATTCTTACGTTACTTACATTTAACCGTATTGTAGCGGTTCCGGAGAAAAACATGATAGAGATCGTCGAAGCGAAAACCAGATCGCAAATGAAAAAATTCGCGACGTTTCCCCTTAAATTGTATAAGGGCAATCCTTATTACGTGCCGTCGTTCACCCACGACGAGCGGAACGTCAAAAATACGAAAGTGAATTTTGCCGCCGTCGGGTGCGACGTCAGATGTTTTCTGGCGTATAAAGACGGAAAACTCGCGGGGAGGATAGCGGGCATTATAGTACGCGCCTCCAACGAAAAATTCGGCGAAAAACGCATAAGGTTTTCACGGTTCGATTTTATCGAAGACAAAGACGTGGCGGCTGCGCTTCTCGGCGCGGTTGCCGATTTCGGAAGAGAAAACGGAATGACCGAAATGCACGGCCCGTGGGGCTTCAACGACGCCGACAGAGAAGGTATGCTTACGGTCGGTTTCGATATGATTTCGACTTACGCCACGAACTACAATTACGAATATTATCCTCGTATCATGGAAGAACTCGGATACAAAAAAGAGAGCGAATGGGTGGAACTTAAATTCGATACTTCCGAATACGACGAAAAGTACGGTAAGGTCAGCGAACTCGTTGCAAAGCGTTCGGGGTTTAAGGAGCTCGCGGATCATTTGTCGGTAAAGCAGATAGTAAAGATTTACGGCGATAAATTTTTCGATTGCTATAACGCCGCGTATAAAGATCTGGACTGTTATATCGAGATAAAGGGCGACGCCAAAAAGAACGTTCTGCAACAATTTGCCACCGTGATAAACAAAGATTATTTGTCAGTCGTCGTAGACGAAAAGACGGATAAAGTCGTCGCTTTCGGCGTGGCTATCCCGTCTATCGGACACGTCTTAAACAAACATAAAGGGGCGACTCTCACGAGCGTTCCGGGGCTTCTGAAAGCGTTAAAGCATCCCGTCGCGCTCGACTTACGCTTATCGGCGTAACGCCGTCCTGCCGCAATACCGGCGTTACCGCCATGATAATGGACAGAATGTGGAAAAACGTAATTAAAAACGGCGTAAAGACCGTAGTCGGTAACCCGATGCTTACGACCAACGTAAAAATTCTGGCGCAGTGGAAGTCTATCCCGCACGAGATAATCAAACGCCGTCAGACCTATATAACCGAAATTTAATCGGGGCGTTCCCGTAAAGAACGACGTAAAAGCGACCTTACGTGTCGCTTTTTTTTGTACGTTTTATATATTTATATATAAAAACGTTTGGAATTTGACGAAATTTATGTTAAAATACTATCGTATATAATTTTCGGAGAACGTAAGTTATGGAAAAAAGAATCGCAATAAAAACGCTTTACGAAAAAAGCGATGAATTCGGCGGCAAAGCCGTTACCGTAAAGGGCTGGGCGCGTACCGTCCGCGACGGTAAAGAGTTCGGTTTTATCGACCTTAACGACGGAAGTTCGTTCAAGGGCGTGCAGATTGTTTTCGAAAGGGCAAACCTTGAAAATTACGACGAAATCGCCCGTCAGAACGTAGGCGCGTCGCTTACGGTAAAGGGCACGCTCGTTTTGACGCCCGAAGCCAAACAACCGTTTGAAATCAAGGCGAACAAGATAACGGTCGAAGGGACTTCTTCGCCCGACTATCCTTTGCAGAAGAAAAGACACTCGCTCGAATACCTGCGCGAAATCGCGTATCTTCGTCCGAGAACCAACACTTTCGGCGCGGTGTTCCGCATAAGAAGCGAAGCGGCTTTCGCCATACACGAATTTTTCAATTCCCGCGGGTTCGTCTACGTGCATACTCCGCTCATAACGGGCAGCGATTGCGAAGGCGCGGGCGCGATGTTTCAGGTTACCACTCTTCCGCTTGCAGACGTACCCAAGAAAGACGGCAAAGTAGACTACACGCAAGACTTTTTCGGTAAACAAGCCTCGCTCACGGTTTCGGGGCAACTTTCCGCCGAAGCCTACGCCATGGCGTTCGGAAGCGTGTATACTTTCGGACCTACTTTCAGGGCGGAAAAGTCCAACACCACGAGACACGCGGCGGAATTCTGGATGATTGAACCCGAAATGGCGTTTGCGGACCTTTCCGACGATATGGACGTTGCCGAAGCGATGGTAAAACATATAATCCGCCACGTCATGAAAACTTGCCCCGACGAACTCGCGTTCCTTAACTCTTTCGTCGATAAAGGGCTTCTTGACAGGCTCAATAACGTAGAGAGCAACGAATTCGTAAGGCTTCCTTACACCGAAGCGATCAAAATACTCGAACCCGTCAAAGACAAGTTTGAATTCCCCGTGTACTGGGGTTGCGATTTGCAGAGCGAACACGAGAGATATCTCACCGAACAGGTTTACGGCAAACCCGTGTTCCTTACCGACTATCCCAAGGAAATAAAGGCGTTTTACATGCGCCTTAACGACGACGGAAAGACGGTGGCGGCGGCCGATATGCTGGTGCCGGGCGTTGGCGAGATGATCGG
>USOJ01000117.1 GCA_900556195.1 uncultured Eubacteriales bacterium | reverse complement strand
GGGCTACGAAGTGTTCCAGCCGATGGGATTCGACGCGTTCGGTCTGCCTGCCGAGAACTACGCGATAAAAACGGGTATTCATCCCAAAGACAGCACCATGAAAAACATCGCGACGATGGAAAAACAGCTCAAAAACATCGGCGCGACTTACGACTGGGTAAAGTGGGCGGCTAACGGCACGATAGAAGATTTAACCGATCTGTGCGACGAAGAATATAGCGACGGTTCTACGATAAATACCAAAATCGCGTCGTCTATACGCAATCTCGGTAAGATTGGCGATCACAGATTTATCGTTCAGTTTTCGTACTGCCCGACGGGCATAGTGTACAATCAGGATATGCTCGACGACCTTTATAAAAAGAATATCGTAGACAGCAACGTGTTCCCCACGACCTGGACGGGCTTCGTAAAATTATTGAAAGACGTTTCCTCGTCGAATTATAAGTACGACGGCAATAAAGTTTACGGCATGGCTTGGGGTAACGGCGAATTCGATCTCAGCGATACTTTCAAAACCCTCTGGGCGCAGTCCAACTACGATAAATACGTTGAATATTTCGAACAAACCGAAATCGACGAAAGTTTGTTCGTAAGCGACGAAAGGATCAAAGCCCTCGAAGCGTTGTACGACGCGATCGATCCGGTAAACGGACAATCTTCTACTTCCGTTCCGCAACTGCTTGCGGCGGAACATAAAGAGGGATACAGGGCGTTCCTTCGCGGCGAATCGCTCGTTTGCTTCGCGGGTACGTGGTTCAGATCCGAAATGGACGCGAATATCGACGAAGATACTTTCAATTTCCGTTTCGCGCCTATCCCGGCGATGGACGGTAACGAAATAGTTACGAATATCAACTATCCCACCGAATACTTCTTTATTCCGAGCAACAGCGCGAATAAAGACAAAGCGAAACAATTCCTTAAATTCATGTTCGAGGAATCTAATCTGAGAAAAATTCACTCTGCGATACAGACTCCGCTTGCGTTCGAGTACGACATGACGGGGCTTGACAAATCGCAGTGGAGTAAAGACGTAACGGCTTCTCTTTCGTATAAGAACGTCGTTTCGGGTTCGACTTCGCTCTACTATCTCGTAGGCGCGCTTCGCCCCGAAATCATTACGGGTTACGATAAAATGTACAAAGGAACCGTTACCCGCGACAAATTAAAGACGATACTCGATTCGGACTACGAAACGAAGAGAAGCGGTTGGAGCGATAAAGTTCCGCTCGTAGAAAGATACGAACAGATTTTCAGACAAAAAGGATACATCCGATAAGGAGCGATATGCAAAGCGTAAGTTTAACGAAAAAACGCTTGGACGGAATGAAGAAAAAAGTTCTGTGCGATAAAATCTTCGCGTATTGCGTGCTCATCTGGCCCGTCGTGCATTTTATAGTGTTCTGGCTCTGCATGAACGTCAGCACGGTCGTTTTGTCGTTCAGGACGGGCGACCTGAAAGTGGGAGCGTGGAACGGCTGGAAAAATTACGAGGGTGCGTTCAGGGCGATATTCGGGATAGATAAAAACGAGGGGCAGATAATGAACTGGCGGGCGACGCTTAACACGTTGTCGCTTATTCCGCTCAGCATGCTTATAAACCTGCCGATAACGCTTATATTCTCTTTCGCGATTTTCCGTAAGATAAAAGGGTACAGGTTTTATCAGATAATTTTGTTTTTACCCGCGATGATATCGGCGACCGTACTTTGCTACGTTTTCAAGTCGTTCGTAAACGGGAAAGACGCGATACTCAACCGTTTGTTTACCAAATGGGGATGGCAGAAACTTATCCCGACGGGCGGCTGGCTCGGCGACGGCAAGACGGCGTGGCCGATGATGCTTATTTTCAGCGTATGGACGGGTATAAGCACGAATATCATATACTTCGGTTCGTCCATGGCGAGAGTGCCCGACGGAATAATCGAGAGCGTGCAACTCGACGGCGCAAGCGAAATGGTAATATTCAATAAAATAGTTTTGCCTATTTTGTGGCCGACGATCTGCACTATGTCTATATCGATAGTTTCGGGCTGTTTTGCCTGGTATATGCCTTCGCTTTTAATGGGAGCGAGCAATCCTTATCTTTCGACTATGGGGCTTATAGTCATCACCAATACGAAGGCGGGCGCGTACGGCGTTGCGGCGGCGTGGGGAGTAATAGTCGGCGTTATCGGTATGATTTTCGTGACGGTAATGCGTAAAATTATGGGCAGATACGTCGAGGAGGTAGAGTATTGAAAAACGTTACCTTTATCGCGAGAAGAAAAATTCACGCGGGCGACCTTGTTTATAAAATACTCGTGACGGTAGGCATAGCGTTGTTTTCGCTGTCGTTTCTGTTCGTTCTGGTATGGATGGTTATGAATTCCGTGCGTCCTCAAAAGGCGTATTTCAAAAAACCGTACGAATTCTGGAATCTTAAAAACGCCACTTTCGAAAACTATCTGACGATTTTCAAGACGAAATACGGTAAGTCAAAAACGACTATGCCGGGTATGATGAAAAATTCGCTCGTACTCATAGTCGTATGCACGGGTTTGCAGTCGGTCGTACCCGTCATAACGGGTTACGTTCTGGCAAGGTATAAGACGAAACTCGGCACGGTGGCGTTGAATCTCGTAATAGTATCCATGGTCGTACCGGCAATCGGGGCGACGGCGAGTACTTACGCTTTTATGACCGCTACGAAACTTAAAAACACCTGGGCAGGCATTTTTATAATGAACGCGGGCGGACTCGGGTTCGGAGCGCTTCTTTATAAAAACTATTTCGCTTCCATTTCGTGGGAGTACGCCGAAAGTGCGTTTCTGGACGGAGCGGGCAATCTGAAAGTATTTTTCAGAATAATGTATCCACAGGCGTTGCCGCTTATCGTTTCCATGGGCATATTGAACGTGATAGGGCTCTGGAACGATTATATGACCCCGTATTTTTATCTTTACGATAAGCCCACCGTTGCTTTGGGCGTATACAACATACAGCAGATAGCCGAACAGCGCGACGCGCTTCCGCAGGCGTTTGCGGCGATGACGTTTATGACGGTATTCGTGCTTATTATTTACGGCAGTTTCAGTAAAACGATTATGACGAGTATGTCCGTAGGCGGACTTAAAGGATAATATGAAGAAAAAGACTATAAAATTTACCGCTTTGGCGGCGGCGTGCGGAATCACCTTGCTTGCCTGCGGTTGCGGCGGCAACGGTAATAAGACCAACCCGACGAACAGAACGACCAACGTCTATTCGTCGCTCGTCGATTATTCCGTTCATTCGGATACGCGCGTTTCCGATATCATGGTATGGCGACCGCCGACCGATTTATCCGACGAACAATGGCAATGGCTTAAAGAGTCGGGCGTAAACACGGTTATGACGGATTCGGGTCTTGACGGACAACGCGGCGCGCAATTCGGTTCGGACAGTCAGAAGGCTTATATCGAACAATGCCGGAAGTTCGGGCTTTCCGCAATGGGCTATACCAACGGAAACTACAACAAAAACGTAAAAGATTACGGCGATACCGATTTCTACGATACGATAGCGGGCATCGATTACGACGACGAGCCGAATATTAACGAATTCGACGCGATAGCCGAAGTCATCCCCGATTTTTCCGAAAAATATTCGGGCAAAAAGTTTTTCGTATGTATGCTTTCGGGTTACTCCGGCGAAGAACATTTAGGTACGACCGATTACAAGGAGTACCTTAACGCATGGTACGATAAGGTTTTGTCGCAGTTACCCGAAGGCATGCCGAGAGTTCTGGCTACGGATATCTACCCGTGCCACGACTCGCAGAATTACGGCTACGAATATATAAACGCGTTATGGCTTCGTTCGCTTGCGTATATGGGCGAAATGAAGATAAAACACCCCGAACTCACGCTTCATATCGCAATGCAGTCGATGAGTTACGGAATAAAGCCGTCTAATTCGCCGAGAAGAGCGCCGACCGAAAACGACTGTAAATTTCAAGTTTACGTCAACGCGGCGTTCGGATTTACCGATTTCAGTTGGTTTACCTATTCCATGCCGCCGGCAGACGATATAGAGTTCACCGAAGATAACGTGGCTATGCTCGATAAAAACAACCAACGCACGAGCGTGTATTACGCCGTGCAGAAGGCTAACGCCTTAATCGCCGATTTAGACGAAGTTCTTAAATCCGTTTCTTTCGCGGGCGTTATGCCGATAGCGGTAAAGAGCGCGACGAAAGAAGAGCAGGACACCGACGACAAGGCGATGAGATACCTTGCGAAAATCGACGGAGCGGTTATAACCGCCGAAGATTTCGACGTTCTCAAATCCGCCGCAGCCGATCATAACGCGCTTATATCGAGGTTTTCGGACGAGGGCGGAAACGAAGGATATATGCTCGTAAACTACGGCGATCCGGGCAGAAACAAACCGGCAAACGTTACCCTTAACCTTATCGATTGTAACGAGGCGATAATATACCGCAACGGCAAACCGCAGACCGTTTCCGTAAAAAACAATAAGTTGACGGTCGCTTTGGGAGCGGGCGAGGGCGTATATCTTATACCGTATAAAAAGTAATAAATTTCGCCGATAAAAAACGGCGATGGGAGGAAAAAATATGAGTAAACTTAAAAAACTGCTTATTGCGGCGACGTGTTGTTTTATGCTCGTCGCAGGAATTACCGCATTAACGGTAATGGGTAACGCGGGCGTAACCACGGCTC
>USOJ01000116.1 GCA_900556195.1 uncultured Eubacteriales bacterium | reverse complement strand
TCCCCTACAGTTGAAAAGGGAATAGCAAAAATAGGACTTGAAAATATGTTAAATTCTTACAATCCTGGGAATAAAGTGAAAATTGCCGAGTCAAAAATCAAAATAAGATATTGACTTTTTGTATTACGGAATGAATCAAGATTAAGTATACTGCGGGCGGGAGGAAAATTATATTTTCCTCCCGCTCAAATTATATACAGCCGTTGCCGTCGAGTATAAACCGTTTTTAGTCCGGTTTACGCCGAAAGCGGGGCGGGACGGTAAGAAAATATCAATTTTTCGGGCGATTTTGCAAAAACTCTCGTAAACACGCTCATTTTGCTTGAAAAAATCGGTAAAATGTAATACAATATCAAACGGATAAAAATTAAAGGCGAAACTATACAGCCTTTTTCAGGAGGAACTTTTTAATGGAAAAGAAGAAGTACGTCTATCTGTTTACCGAAGGCAGCGCGAAAATGCGCGAACTTCTCGGCGGTAAGGGCGCGAACCTCGCGGAAATGACCAATATCGGTTTACCCGTTCCGCAGGGTTTCACTATTTCTACCGAAGCCTGCACGCAGTACTACGAAGACGGCAAACAGATTAACGCCGATATTCAGGCGGAAATAATGGAAAACATCGAGAAGATGGAAAAAATCACCGGTAAAAAATTCGGCGATCTCGAAAATCCCCTTCTCGTTTCCGTCCGTTCGGGCGCGAGAGCGTCAATGCCCGGTATGATGGATACCATTCTTAACCTCGGCTTGAACGAAGAAGTAGTAGAAGTATTGTCGAAGAAGTCCGGCAACCCCAGATGGGCGTGGGACTGCTACAGAAGATTCATTCAGATGTTCTCCGACGTAGTTATGGAAGTCGGCAAGAAATATTTTGAAAAACTTATCGACGAAATGAAAGAGAAGAAAGGCGTTACGCTCGACGTAGAACTCAACGCAGACGACCTTAAAACTCTTGCAAATCAATTCAAAGCGGAATACAAAAAACAACTCGGCAGCGATTTCCCGTCCGACCCGAAGGTTCAACTTTTCGAAGCGATCAAAGCCGTATTCAGAAGTTGGGATAACCCCAGAGCGAACATCTATCGTATGGACCACGACATCCCGTACAGTTGGGGAACCGCCGTCAACGTACAGATGATGGCGTTCGGCAACATGGGCGACGATTGCGGAACCGGCGTTGCGTTCACTCGTAACCCCGCTACCGGCGAAAAAGGACTTATGGGCGAATTCCTTACCAACGCGCAGGGCGAAGACGTCGTTGCGGGCGTAAGAACTCCTATGCCGATCGCTAAAATGGCGGAAGTATTCCCCGAAGTTTACAAACAGTTCCAGGACGTCTGCAAGGTTCTCGAAAACCACTATCGCGATATGCAGGATATGGAATTCACCGTTGAAAACAAAAAACTTTACATGCTTCAGACCCGTAACGGTAAGCGTACCGCGGCGGCGGCTATCAAGATTGCCTGCGACCTTATCGACGAAGGCATGATCACCGAACAGGAAGCCCTTATGCAGATCGACGCCAAGTCGCTCGACATGCTCCTTCACCCGACTTTCGACGTTAAAGACCTTAAAGACGCCGACAAGAACAACGTGGTAGGTAAGGGTATCGCCGCTTCTCCGGGCGCTGCCGCAGGTACGGTGGTGTTCACCGCCGAAGAGGCTGCCAAAGAAGGCAAAGCCGGCAAGAAAGTTATTCTCGTAAGACTCGAAACTTCGCCCGAAGACATCGAAGGCATGAAGTACGCGCAAGGTATTCTGACCGTCAGAGGCGGACAGACTTCTCACGCGGCGGTCGTTGCGAGAGGTATGGGTACTTGCTGCGTTTCCGGTTGCGGCGACATCAAGATGCACGAAGAAGAGAAGTATTTCGAACTCGCGGGCAAGACTTTCCGCGAAGGCAGCGAACTTTCTCTCGACGGCTCGACCGGACACATTTACGACAGAATCATCAAGACCGTTCCCGCGGATCCGAACAGCGGTTATTTCGGCAGAATCATGAAACTTGCCGATAAGTATAAGGCGCTCGGCGTAAGGGCGAACGCGGATACCCCTGCGGACGCCGAAAGAGCGGAACAACTCGGCGCAACCGGTATCGGTCTTTGCCGTACCGAACACATGTTCTTCGGACCGGGCAGAATCGATAAATTCCGCGAAATGATCTGCTCCGAAACGGTTGAAGAAAGAGTTGCGGCTCTCGATAAGATCGAACCCATGCAGCAAGCCGACTTCGAAGGCTTGATGGAAGCGTTGAAGGGCATGCCCGTTACCATTCGTTTCCTCGATCCGCCGCTTCACGAATTCGTTCCTACCGAAGAAGCCGATATAAAACTTCTTGCGAAGTCGACCGGTAAGACGGTTAAACAGATTAAGGAAATCTGCGATTCGCTTCACGAATTCAACCCGATGATGGGTCACAGAGGCTGCCGTCTTGCGGTTACCTATCCCGAAATCGCGGTTATGCAGACGAAAGCGGTCATTAAGGCTGCTATCGCCGTTCAGAAACGTCACCCCGACTGGAAAGTCGTTCCCGAAATCATGATTCCGCTCGTAGGCGAAGTCAAAGAACTTGCGTTCTGCAAGAAGACGGTAGTCGCCACCGCCGATGCGGTTATCAAAGAAGCGGGCGTAAACCTTAAATACGAAGTCGGTACGATGATCGAAATTCCGAGAGCGGCTCTTACCGCAGACGAAATCGCCAAAGAAGCCGAATTCTTCTGCTTCGGTACCAACGACTTGACGCAAATGACCTTCGGTTTCTCGCGTGACGACGCAGGCAAGTTCCTTCCCTCGTACTACAACGCGAAGATTTACGAAAGCGACCCGTTCGCTCGTCTTGACACGGTCGGCGTAGGCAAACTTATGGATATGGCGGTTAAACTCGGACACGCTACCCGTAAAGACCTTCACTGCGGTATCTGCGGCGAACACGGCGGCGATCCTTCGAGTATCGAATTCTGCCACGCAATCGGTCTTAACTACGTATCCTGCTCGCCGTTCAGAGTTCCGATCGCTCGTCTTGCCGCTGCTCAAGCGAACATCCGCAATCCTAGGTCCTAAATCTTGGATTAAAATTTGGGTAAAAACACCATATATTGTGTTTATGAGCCTGTATCGAAAAGATGCAGGCTCAATTTTTACGTTTTTTGGGCGAAAAATAAGCCGAAAAACGCCCAAAAAAACTTTTATTCCACTTAAGTTGAACACTTTACTTTTGTTTTTTTCTATGGTATAATATACATAAATAGAAATTCAAGCAAAAAAGGGTAGAAAAAGGCAAAAATGACTAATTACAGAGCTATTTTACAGTATCATTATAGGGGAAATACGACGACGCAAATCGCTAAGCTTTGCGAATGTTCGCGTACAACCGTTTTGAAAACGATTAAAAGAGCGAAAGAATGTGGTATTGACGAGCCTGCCTTTGAATTACTGTCGGATATTCAATTGCTTGAAACGCTTTATCCCAAGCGCGTACATAGAACCGGCTACGAAGAGCCCGATTTCATTGCGCTCGAAAAGGATAAAAAGAAGAGAGGGCTTACGGTTTTCGTAATGTGGCGTAGATATTATAAAAGAACGTTAGCCGCAGGCAAAAAACCTTACGGAAAATCGCAATTTTTTAAGTTGTTTAAGCGGTACGACACGGGTTCTTTTCGATTTGAGTTTCAATATACGGAAACAATGAAAAAAGTGAGCGCGTTAATTTCCGATTACGTTTGTATTCCCTCGAGACTTGGCGAGGGCGTTAAGCGTGCCGCGAAAGAGAAGTTTCATTTATGGTGCAAAAAAATGCGCCTAGACCCGCAGAAGATATAGCGTAAGCGAAAATGCGATTGTAATCAAAAATAGAAGTAGAAAAGAGGAATACAAATGATAACTTTGCATGAATTATTAGGGATTAAGGAAGAAAATTTCTTTGATTATAAAGTGCATTTTGCTACTGGCTCAAACGATAAAAAGAAACCTTATAACGCCTTTTTAATTGGTGAGTTTCAAGAGTGGCAAGAATGTCAGACAAATAAAAATTTTGGAAGAGATTATATTTTGTCCTTAATTTATTATGATAAAGATATTTGGATGTTTGGTGGTGTATATAAAGTTTTACCTGTGCAACCTATTCCGATTGAAAGAGATACGGGCTGGAAAGGTTGGAAATATGAAACGGAATTAACTGATAAGGCAACCGATTGTATTGGTAGAGCTTTTTTTAGATTTAAGAAAGAATTCCGTGCATCTTATCCGGTTTTAGAATTGGACCCTAAAAATGGTGAACCGATTGCCAAAATGCCATTATCGCATATTTTAGATAAACGAGTAGCCTTGACCGATTTTTTAGGGTTTGACCAAGTTAATATAGACCATAAAACATTAAAACGTATTGTATCGGACAATATTATATCTTGGAAGTCTGCATTATCCAACGTAAAGGGGATTTATTTAATTGTAGATACACTGACGGGTAAACAATATGTAGGTAGTGCTTATGGTGATGAGTGTATTTGGCAACGTTGGGCGAAGTATGCAAAAGACGGACATGGTGGAAACGTTGAACTTAAAGAGCTTTTGAAATCCAACGGGGAAGAATATAAATATAATTTCAAATACTCGATTTTAGAAGTTTGTAATATGAATTTAGGCAACGAATACATAATCTCAAGGGAAACGCATTGGAAAGAAGTACTTTTAACCCGTAGATTTGGCTTAAATAAAAATTAAATTTTAACTAAATAT
>USOJ01000115.1 GCA_900556195.1 uncultured Eubacteriales bacterium | reverse complement strand
GGGCTGCTTTCTACCAAGTAGAAAGCAGCCCGCTTTTGCTGTAAATTTATTTATCGTCAAGTCCGTAAAACGTATCTGAAAAATCTTTAAGCGCGTGTTTTTCGTCGCCCATGGGTTCTCCCGCTCTTCTGTAATCGTGTCGGTCGCAAAATTTTAAGAGATTATCCGAAAGTCCCGAAAGTCTTCTGATTTGTACGGTGTAAAGCGTTTCTAAATACTCTTTCTGTCTTCCGCCTGCGTATGCGGAATATTCCAGTAACCTTGCGTAATGTTCTTCGCAAAATCCGTTACCCGATAAAATATCGTCCTTAAACGTCGTTTGCGACGAATAAACTTCCGCAACAGTCTTGTAATACCTTATCATATGCTCGTCCAGATATTTGCAAATAACGCAGGTCGAGCCTTTTTCGAGTATTTTTTGCGCTTGTGTTTTTGCCTGTTTCGTATTTTTGGCAATTTCTACGTCTTTCATTACGGTATTCATTCTCGTTGATGCCTGCAATGCCAGACCGAGTTTAGAGCGCATAGAGTAGAGCAGAGAAAAATGATGAGAGCAAAAACCGAGTTTGTTTACTTCCGCTCGCGTATGGTCTTCCATAACTCCTTCGCCCAGATACTGTTCGGTGAGCCTTACGTCAACCGAGCGTTTTATACGGCAAACGGGGCAATCTTTGCCTCCGTCGAAATGCTCTTTTATAAGCATAGTTCCTATGTGATAGTTCATCAGTCTTTTCTTCCCGTAAGATGTCCTTCGGGGTTCAACCCCGCAAAATCGTTCTGCCTTAACGCTTCGTATAAGGTCAAAGCGACCGAATTCGATAGGTTAAGGCTGCGTAAATTTCCCCACATGGGAATACGTAACGTGTTTTCGTAATGTTTTTCAAGCAGCGGTTCGGGCAGTCCGTGAGTTTCTTTGCCGAACACGAGAAAATCTCCGTCTTTGAAATTAACGTCGGAATATCTTTTCGCACCTTTCGTAGATAAAAAGTAAAAATTCGCGACGTCTTTATACTTTTCGTATAATTCGTCGAACGAATCGTAATATCTCACGTCTAAATATTGCCAATAATCGAGACCGGCGCGTTTTAACGTTCGGTCGGATATTTCGAAGCCGAGGGGTCTTATAAGGTGCAACACGGAGTGCGTTGCGGCGCAGGTGCGGGAAATATTACCCGTATTTTGCGGGATTTCGGGTTCTACCAAAACTACGTTAAACATTTTTAATTCCTTTCGAATCGTATTTTTACGGTTTTTAACGCGTACTCGCTAAGCGGTGTAAGCGTAAAAATTCCGTTTTCGTCTTTTTTAGTCAATCGTCCTTTCGGGTCGGAGCAAATCGTTTCGTTTTCTCCGATTAGTATCACGGGCAAGCCTAACAGATAAGAATACGCGCGAATTACGATCGCGCTCGTTTCTTTAATTTTGCTTTGAATAATCGCAACGATTGCTTCCGCGCCGCAAACCGCAAACGATTTCATAAGTTCATACGATAATACGTCGTCGCCGACTGCAAGACCTACTTTGCCGCAATGCAAATCGTATAGTTTTCCGTTCGCGCCCGGCATATACGGGGTATCGGAATAAGATTCGGTCATATCGCTGATACCGAGTAGTTTGCCATTTTCAAAGACTGCGGCGGAATGTTTGATTATTACGTAATTATCCGTATCGACCGCGTATATAAGCGCGCCGCCGTCTTTAGTCGCTTCGGCTAAATTTTTAAGCGTGTTGGTTTCGCCGCGTAATTCTTTGGAATATTTAATTCTTTCGTCCGGGTTGAAGCCTACCGCAAGTATATCGAAGTAGTCGCCGTTTAATTCGTCGAGCGCAAAATCGTCGTTACCGTTGAGCGTTTTAATCTTCAAAAATATATTCTCCGCTTTAATAAACTATGAAAACGAAGAAAAATATGTGATTAGCCGAAAAATTCCGCCAATTCTTTTTTCATTTCGTCGGTTGAATTTACTCTAAGAACTTTTTGCTTTAGTTCTGCGGAGTTCTTTTCGCCTTTTAAGTACATACAAAGTTGTTTGCGGAAAGTTACGGCTACGGTTCTGTCGTCGTACACCGTTTTAAGTAAATCTATGTGTCTGAAAATCAGATCTTTTTTATCGGCGGTGTAGGGGATATTTAATATTTCTGCAAACAACCACGGTTTTTCAAGAGCGCCTCTCGCAAGCATAACGCCGTCTGCGCCCGTTTCGGTCATAACTTTGTCCGCATCTTCTTTCGTAAAAATTCCGCCGTTGGCTATCACGGGTACTTTGACTTTTGCAACTATTTTAGCGATTTCTTCGCTATGAATATCGCCTGCGTAGATTTTTTCTCTCGTCCTTCCGTGTACGGTTATCATATCTGCGCCGCCGTTTTCCAGAGCGGTTGCGAATTCTACGCCGTTAATCGAATTTTCGGTCAAACCGATTCGCATTTTGCAGGTTATAGGTTTATCCGATTTTTTACATTCGGCAACTATCTTTTCGGCGAGAGAAGGGTTTTTCAAAAGCGCGCTACCTTCGCCGTTCTGATAAATTTTAGGCATAGGACAACCAAAATTGACGTCTATAACGTCAAAATCGCAAAGCGGCGGGCGTTTAATCGCTTCAAGCATTATATTCGGGTCGTTGCCGAATATCTGCGCGCAGGAGATTGTCTCGTCGTCGGTTTTTTTTAGTAATACTTTCGTATTTTCGTTATCGTATAAAATGCCTTTGCAACTTACCATTTCCGTAAAGGTAAGTCCTGCGCCGTAATCCGAGCAGATTTTCCGCATTGCAAAATCCGAAAACCCCGCAAGCGGAGCAAGAAATACGTTATTATCGGTTTCGAAAGAGCCTATTTTGATTCGTTTGAGTTGCACCTGTTCGTTTTAACTGCCTTTTTAATATACATATAATATACAGCAATTCGCCGAAAATCGCAATCAAATAACACGAAATATCGGAATAAAGCGCGCCGAAAATATTTATTTCGGGAATATTCAGAAAAATTATTTCGACTACCGCTTTCACTATAAGTCCGAAACCCAGAAACAAACATGACGCGTAGGGTTTATTAAGTCCTATCAGAATTGCCGACGAAGTTTGTACGAGTGATAAAAGGCACACGTTGATTGCCGAATAAGACAGAAGTTTGCTTACGATTATTGCGTCGGCGGTTGTAAAACCACCGAATAATATCCGCGTTATAAGGGGAGAGAAAATAACGATTACCGCCGAAAATAAAGAGGCAGGAAAAATAGTAACTGCTATCGCTTCGACTATTTTCGATTTTGCCGATTTGCAATCGTTTTTTGCCGCAGCCGAAGATATTTGCGGCAAAGCGGAAATCGCCGCTCCGTAACATAAAGCGACGGGTACTCCGATAACCGATTCTACGCTGCCCGTATATAAGCCGTATAAAGCGGCGGCTCGCAAAGAATATTTGCCTATTACGTTAATGATCGTAAAACTGTCGAACACTCTTGCAATCGGGAGAAGCAGAGCGGACAAAGTAATCGGGAAAACCGTAGATACGATTTTGCGGGCAGAATAATTTATTTCTTTTGTTTTGTATCGCACGTTGTCTTTTTTTAGTCGGAAAAATAAATAGGCAGTGGCGATTATCTCACTGATCGTAACCCCGCAACATGCCGCCGCCCCCGCCAAAGCGTAATCGGCTCTGAACAGGTAACACAGAAATAAACCAACAGTAAGTTTTCCTGCCTGTTCTACTATCTGCGACGCAGCGGTAGGAAACATATCGCTTCCACCTTGAAAATAACCTCGTGCGCACGCTATCGCAGATACGAACGTAACTGCGGGCGATAGAGCGATATACGCATATTTCGCTTCGGGTATCCCTTGAAAAGACGACAGCGGTACGGATAAAAGACATAGGATCGTAGTTCCGATTAGCCCTAACGGAAGAAATATGGATAACGCCTTAGCAAGTACTTTGTCGGCGGGTTCTCCCGACGAAATCAATTTAGAGATCGCCGACGGAATACCGCTCGACGAGAGCGTCAATAAAAGGGCGTATATCGGGAAAACGGTTTGGTAAACTCCCAAACCGTCCGCTTGTAATATATTAGTTAAAGGAATTCTGTATAACGCGCCGAGTATTTTAGCGATCAGCCCCGCAGACGATACCACTATCGCGCCTTTAATAACGGAAATTTTTGTCTTTTCGTATTCGTTCATACGTTAAAAGTGCGAAGCGAGAAAATCCGCCGAAAGCGCGGTAAGGCTGATATCCAATGAAGTTATCTGCTGATCTTTACATTTATCCGCTACTATTATTCCGCCTAAAACGTCGTTTTTCGTCTTGACAGGCATAAAAATTTCGTTGTAAAATCCGTAATTTTCTCCGTCGGTAAGTTCAATCGGCGCTTGTCCGTCTATCTGATTTATAACGACCGTTTTTTCGCCGCTCAATAATTTACCGATAGCCGAAGAAACCCTTCTCGAAAGGATATCTTTTACCCCCGAACCGTTCCCGGCAATAAACGAATCCCTGTCGCAGATTAAAACGGTATGTCCGGTACGGGTGGCAAGCGTTTGCGCTATTCCGTTCGATAAATCGTCGGAGTTAAGAAGGGGGGAATACTTTTTGAGTACGATTTCTTCACGTTCGACGAATATTTCCATAGGGTCGCCTTCGTTGATTTTTAACATTCTGCGTAATTCTTTCGGAATTACTATCCTACCAAGCACGTCAACGCGCCTTACAATTCCTGTAGATTTCATATTGCAAACAGTATTTGCAAAATAAATTATAC
>USOJ01000114.1 GCA_900556195.1 uncultured Eubacteriales bacterium | reverse complement strand
CCAGCAGTGAATGGAAATCGGCGTTTTATCGCATATTTCCATTGCCTTATCAACGTCGACGCCGAGTTTGGCGTAGTATTCTTTTGCGTATTCGTAACCTCTTTTAATATTGTCCATAACGACTCCTGAATATACTTTTCGGAACGCCTAACGTAAAATTTTTCAAGCGTTCTCGCTTTTCGACACAATTATAAACAAATTACAAAAAAAATTCAACCGTTTTGCGTGAAATTTAAGCAAAACGGCTGAATAATTTTTATTCAAGTTCGAACGCGCCCGTATAAAGCCTGTAATAAACTCCTTTTTCGGCAATAAGTTTATCATGACTGCCGCGTTCGATAATTCTTCCGTGATCGAGGACCATTATAACGTCCGAATTTCTTACGGTAGAAAGTCTGTGAGCGATAACGAAAACCGTTCTGCCTTCCATAAGTTTATCCATACCGCGCTGTACTATCGATTCGGTACGGGTATCTATCGAAGAAGTAGCCTCGTCGAGTATCATCACGGGGGGATCCGCAACCGCCGCTCTCGCGATAGAAATGAGTTGTCTTTGTCCTTGCGAGAGATTCGCGCCGTTACTCGTAAGTTCCGTATTATAACCTTCGGGAAGTCTGATTATGAAATCGTCCGCGCCCGCAAGTTTAGCCGCCGCCACGCATTCCTCGTCCGTTGCGTCGAGTTTTCCGTATCGAATGTTATCCATAACTGTACCCGTGAATAAGTTCGTATCTTGCAAAACTATGCCCATCGAGCGGCGTAAATCGCCTTTTTTGATTTTGTTGATATTTATGCCGTCGTAACGAATTTTTCCGTCGGCGATATCGTAAAATCTGTTCAAAAGATTGGTAATCGTGGTTTTGCCCGCGCCCGTCGCCCCGACGAAGGCTACTTTTTGCCCCGGTTTTGCGTAAAGAGTTACGTTATGAAGTACGATTTTATCGGGATCGTAACCGAAATCGACGTCGTCCATTACTATATCGCCCTGCAAAAGCGTATAAGTAACCGAATCGTCTGCGGTATGCGGATGTTTCCACGCCCAGAGCCCCGTACGGTTTTCGCTTTCGGTAAGATTGCCGTTTTCGTCGTACACGGCGTTTACCAGAGTAACGTAACCGTTGTCTTCTTCGGGCTTTTCGTCCATTACCGCGAATACTCTGTTCGCGCCCGCCATAGCCATTACGACTGAGTTTATCTGGTTTGAAATCTGCCCCATCTGATTGGCAAATTGACGCGCCATACCCAAAAACGCAACGACCGTCGGAATCGTAAGCGGATAGACGAAACTCGCGTTACCGATAAGCCCCTCAAAGCCTACGTTTACGCCCGCGCCGTCCGAAAAGATATAGATTCCGCAACCGATAAAGGCTATTACGACGTACATGATATTTCCGATATTGTGAATAATCGGCATAAGCATATTCGAAAAGCCGTTCGCTTTATTCGAAACGTCGCAAAGTTCGCCGTTCAACTTATCGAACTTTTCGATCGCTTTTTCTTCGTGGCAGAACACCTTAACGACTTTCTGACCGTTCATCATCTCTTCGATATAGCCTTCGACCTGACCTACCGAACGCTGTTGAGCCATGAAATATTTCGCGCTTCTGCCGCCTATCGTTTTAGTGATAAACAGTATGGCGATAACGCCGACGACGACTATCGCCCAGAGCAATATACTGTAATAAATCATGATCACCGTAAGCGTAACGAGCGTTATTATCGTGGAACAGAGTTGCGGAAGACTTTGCGAAACGAGTTGACGAAGCGCGTCTATATCGTTCGTGTAAACACTCATTATATCGCCGTGCGCGTTACGATCGAAGTATTTAATCGGCAATTTTTCCATTTTGTCGAATACTTCGTTTCTCAAATCGCGAAGGAAACGTTGCGTAATAACCGCTCCGACCTGTCCGAGAGTAGCGGTGGCAATCCACCCGACGCCGTAAATAACTATCATCGTGATAACGATTTTCACGACTTGCGTCATCGCTTCGTCGACGGTCGCTCTCGCTTTGGCTACGTTCTCTATCTGAACGTAAATATTCTGCAAGAACACGCCCGCTATCGATCCGCAGATCGCGCTTATGACGAGCGAAATCATTACGGCAAACAGCATCGGCTTATAATTTTTGAAGAGCATGCGAATAACGCGCCCTATAACTTTGAATCCGCCTTTCTGTGTAGGCGCTCTTCCTACGGGTTTTCGCATAGTTATTCGTTACCCCCTTCCGCGGAAGCAGTTTTATTTTGAGAAGTATAAACTTCGCTATAGATTTCGCTTCTTTCAAGCAATTCTTCGTGAGTTCCCACGTCGTCGATTTTGCCGTTATTCATAATGACGATTTTATCTGCGTCCATAACCGAAGCGACTCTCTGCGCGATTATTATCTTCGTAGTGTCGGGTATCGCTTTTCTGAAAGCGGCGCGTAAAAGCGCGTCGGTCTTCATATCGACCGCGCTCGTCGAATCGTCGAGAATAATCACTTTCGGATTGGTAAGCAACGCCCTTGCTATGCAAAGTCTTTGCTTTTGTCCTCCCGAAACGTTCGCGCCGCCCTGATCTATCATAGTGTCGTAACCGTTCGGAAATTGAGAAATAAATTCGTCGGCTTGCGCAAGTTTACACGCCGTTACGATTTCTTCGTCCGTCGCGTTTTCGTTACCCCAACGCATATTCTCTTTTATCGTGCCTTGGAAAAGCGTATTCTTTTGCAGTACCACGGCGACCGATTTACGAAGAACCTCCATATCGTAATCTCTTACGTCCACGTCGCCGACTTTAACAGAACCTTCGCTTACGTCGTAAAGTCGGGATATAAGGTTTACGAGCGTAGTCTTGCTCGACCCCGTACCGCCGAGTATACCGACGGTTTCACCCGATTTTATTTTAAGATTGACGTTTTCGAGCGCAAACTTTTCTGCGGTAGCGGAATATTTGAAACTTACGTCGTCGAATTCCACGTCGCCGTTCTTAACTTCGGTAATCGGGTTTTCGGGATTGGTAAGATTACTCTTTTCGTCCAATACTTCGACTATTCTTCGGGCAGATTCGAGCGACATTACGAGCATGACGAAAATCATCGACATCATCATAAGCGCCATAAGTATCTGAAACGAATACGTCGTAAGACTTTGCAGACTGAAAGCGTTTATCGTACCGTCTATCAGAGCCTTCTTCGCCCCGAAATAACAAAGAGCCAGAAGCGCGCCCTGAACGCAAACCTGCATTATAGGCGAATTGAGCGCGAGAATACGTTCGGCTGTCGTAAACTGTTTGGCAAGATCGTCGGAAACCGCCGAAAACTTCTTTGATTCGTAGTCTTCTCTGACGTAAGCCTTAACGACTCTCATGCCCTTTATATTTTCCTGTACGGATTCGTTCATCGCGTCGTAACGCTTGAACAACCTTTTGAAAATCGGTAACGCCTTATAAGTAATCAAGGCAATACCGAACACGAGAAACGGCACGCTTACGAAAAATATCACCGGTAAAGTAGTGTCAATCGTGAAACTCATTATTATTGAAAATATGAGCAACAACGGACTTCTTATAGCCATTCTGATGAGCATCATAAACGCCATCTGAACGTTAGTTATATCCGTAGTCATACGCGTAACGAGCGACGAAGACGAAAATTTATCGATATTCGAAAACGAAAACCCCTGAACGTTGACGTACATATCGCGACGCAGATTTTTAGCAAAACCCGTCGACGCGCTCGCGCAGAATTTTCCGCCGAGCATACCTGCAAGGAGCGAAACTATCGCCGCCCCGACCATTAAACAGCCGACTATAATCATTCCCCTCGTGTCCGGAGAAAGGTTATTACCCGGTTGTACGTATTCCCCGAACTTAGCGATAAGCAAAGGAATTAAAACCTCCATCGCCGCTTCGATTACCATACAGATAATCGTAAGTATAGTGTCTTTTTTGTACTCCCGAAGACACTTTGCTAATTTTTTTAACATAAACTCTCCGAATTCAATGATACAAAAGAAAATTTTTCGCTATTCTAAACCATTATTTTATATAAGTCAAACGAAATGTGAAGATAAATGTTAAAACGACGCGTTAAACAAGAGAAAAATATATTTTCTTCATTTCGGCAGCGTCTTCAGCCTGAGTCCCCGCAGATTCGCAGACGATTACGGGTTCTAACTTCAAGTCTTTAAGCGCAACGGCAAGCGGTTCGAACTCCGGTCCGTATACGGCGTCGGCAAAAGTAAGGTGTCTTATTTCGCCTTTCGCGGAATATTGAATCTTTGAAAAATGAACGTGAAAGTTTTTCATTTTCTCATACCCGAGTTCACCGATCATATATTCGAGCCTCGACTTGTAATCTGCAACCGTTTTAAGACTGCCCTGCTCGCGGGCGTTGACGTGCCCGAAATCTACGGTCGGAACGAAAAAGTCAGCCAGTTTACAAAACTCGGTTATTTCTTCGATTGTGCCTATCTGACCGAGTTTCCCCATCGTTTCAGGGCAGAACTTCATATCTTCGAAAGAGTTTTTCAAAATCAGATCGCGAAGAATCTTCATTCTGTCTATCGTAAGCGAAACCGCCTTTTCACGGGTCAACTTACCCTGCGAAGCGGGATGAAATACGACCCTGTCGCCCTGCATTATTCTGCACGCGCGGGCGCTGTCTAAAATATAGTTGAAAGAGTTGGAAGCCTTTTCGTCGTCTTCGTTTGCAAGGTTAATAAAATACGGCGCGTGCGCGCTTATACCGATATCGCAACTTTTGAATGCTTCGCCAATCTCTT
>USOJ01000113.1 GCA_900556195.1 uncultured Eubacteriales bacterium | reverse complement strand
GTCGATGCTTCCCTTTATGAATCCTTCTTGTTTTTCGTGTACTTGCGGTTCGGTAACGGTCGTACTACCCGCTTTGCTGAATCCCATTTCGACTTGCGTGTAAGCAGAGCCTACCGTTGTCGTACCGCCGTCGGAATCACTCGTAACGAGATCGGATTTCATAGTCTGGAATATAATCTTATCGATTTTAGCGTTGTCGCCTTCGCCCGAAACTCTGAAGTAAATATGTTCGATAGAGTCGTTCTGGTTCATTAACGGAGTGAACGACCAGGCGAGATAAGAAACGAATCGATCGTCGTCGCTCGGGATATAAGTGTACGTGAACAATACCGGATCGAACACTACCGTACCGGGAGTGGTGATATATTCGACCAACGTACCGTCTTCGTCCGCGCTTACTTCTACGAACTGATCTGCAACGAAGCCGTTCTTGCTTTCGCCGTCGTCGCTCGTCCAACCGCCCGCGTGGTTATAGAAGTGTCTGGTTTCCCACATAAGCAGTTCGCCGTCGCTGTCTTTAACGTCTTTACGCGAGACTACGTTGTTCTTGTTGACGTACAATTCTTCGGTCTTATGATATCCCTCTGTACCGTACGCCGCGCCCTGAACGTAAGTGTTGCTTATTACGCCGCTCTTGTTTTCGGAGTAATTCCAATCGCCCTTCCACTTACCGGGTTCCATTTCTACGGAGAATTCGTAATTTACGGAAGAATCTTTATCGGGATCAGAATTGTATTTTCTGATATCTTTAAGAGTTCCCGTTACGGTTATGCTCTGATTGCTGATAGCGGCAATCATATCTTCGGTTACGATTTCGCTTTCGAGAGCAGGAAGAACCCAAAGGCTTATCGATTGTTTAAGCGACGGTTTGACGGTAGAAGATACGGTCATCGTAACAGCCTGTCTTGCGGTTACTCCGGCGCCCGTTTTAATCGCGACCGTTTTAGCCGTCGCGTCGTACACGAGGGTGTCTATCGCTTTACCGCTTACGTCGGTAAATTCTACGTTATAACTCTTGTCGGTATAATCCGCAAGCGTCATGCTGACGGACAAATCGAGAGGATCGTCGCCGGGTCTCAATATAGACTTGGAAACGTTGTTTTTACCGTCGACGAGTTTTATCGAGATCGAATCTTTCGCGGTGGCGATATTTTTGAGAACTTTAATAGTTCTCTTCGCCTGTTTCTGCTCGTTATCTGCGAGGTAAGCGATAACGTCGACGTCGGTATCTTCTTCGACGGTCGCGCCGCTTTTAAGCGACACGCTGAACTCTACTTCGCCGTCTTCGTTTTTAACGCCGAGAGCCACGAGGATACTCGTATCTGACGTGGTAACCTTATAATTAAGAGCGTTACCGTCTTCATCCTGCGCCGTAACGTAGACTTTTACGTTTTGTTTTGCAGAAATCGTCTTTTGGGATAAATTGACGGTGATAAACGTCTTTTTTTCGCCGGGTTTCGAAGTTGACGGGTTTTTACCTTTACAGCCGAAAGCCGTAAGGCAAAACGCGCAAACCAAAACGAACGAAAGTATCCGTTTTACTAAATTTGTAGTTTTTTTCATAACATACACCTGCCTTAAAAATTATTTACGATTTATATCTTCCGTCCAGATATAGACGAAGAAGTCAAGGGATTCGTCAACGGGTTTGATTACCACGTTGATGTCGGGGTTTCTGTATTCGCCGTTTTCGTCGGCTACGAAATCTTTCGAAGTGAGAAGAGCGTCGACCTTTTTAAGCGACGAATCCGTCGTATAGTCGAGGTCGAGCGGCACGTCGTAATACAGTTTAAGAGTGTTACGCCTTACCGTTTTATACGTTCCGTCCGTTTGTCTGTATTGCGCCGAGTAAAGCACGCTCATACCGAGCGCGTAGCGGTCGCCGAGCCCTGAATCGGGGTCGCCTATAAACGGAATATCGTTTACCGTCTTTCCGTCTTTAAGCGGATATTTGCCTACGCCGTCCGCGCTGAAATATTTCGTGAAATATTCGTCGAACGGAATTTGCCGTTCGTCTGCGCCCGAACCTTCGGTTATATTGATCTGATTCCAGGAAGTAGGTATCTCTCTGTATTTGCTTTGAGCGATTTCAGCCGCTTTATCTGCGTCGATCGTAGTCTTGTTAAAGTCGGAATAATCGATGATGACTACGCCGTACATACCCTGCGACTGAATGCTGTAACAATAGATAACTTCGGTTATATAATATTTTCCGTCTACTTCCTGAACGGCGACCTGAACGGGGACTTGCCCGCCCGTCGAACTATCCGTACCGAGAGTTGCGAACATCGCGTAAAGCGGTTCTTCGGTGCCGACGCCGTAACTGAAAGTAGTCGCTACCGTCGACATTTCGGTCGGAACGTAGAACGAAGTATACGGCACGTCGTCTTTGGTTTCGCCTTTCGCGTAAGCGGTAAATATCTCCGCCGCAAAATCGAACGAGGGTTTTACGTCGTCAAGGCTGCCTTTATACGCTCTCGTGTCCTCGTATTTATACCCGATTATCGTATCCGAATCGGTAGGATCGGTCTGCGCGGTAAGATAGAACGAATTATATCTGTTTTCGCCGACTTTTCTGTAACCGTACGATTTGTCGTCGGTATATAATTCGTCGGCGCGGTTGGTATACGGGCGATAATAGAACGCGTCTTTCGTGATGAGTTCCTGATAACCGTCGTATTTAACGGTAGAAAGTCCCATCATCTGCGTGGTGCGCGTATATTCTACCGTATACGATTCGAGCGCGCGCATGTTTTCTATCGCCGCGCGGAGTTTAAGATATTCCGCTTTGGTTTCTGCGTTTTCGTAATCGTCGATAGACTGATAGGGTTCGAGGTCGGGGACTTCGATTTCTTCGCCCGCCGATATAGCGCAATACAAAGTCTGAATCGTGGTATAACCCGAAACGATCGCGTAGTCCTTTGCCGCCATGCTCGTTACGCCTACTATTTCGTATCCGTCGCCGCTCTTACTTAAAATAAGTTCGAAAGTAGTGCTGCTGCTTATATTAAAGTCGTAAGGATCGGCAGAAGCGATAAGTCTGGAAACGAGGTCTTTGCCCTGCGAACCTACGTATTTATAACGCCAGGTGGTTTCGTCGAATTCGAAATCGGCGTGAGTCAAACCCTTGAAGTTATTGTAATAGCCGGAATCCGACCACGCGATAAGATTATTTGATTCATCGCGAAGCGCGGTATAATGCTGGGTGTTTCTGAAATCGAGACTTACCGAACAGACGTAACCTTCTTCGTCGTTCTTACAGAACAAACTCTGAGTGTTGCCCGTTTCGGAATTCTCGTATTCGGACATCCATCTTCCGCCTGCGGTAGTCGAATCCATTGCCGTTCTGACGATAAGACTGTTAGTCGCCGCCAAAACGGGAGTAGTGATACCGTTATCTTCGTACACGTCGAGATTGACGAACCCGTCGAAACTTATCTTGCTTTCGTTACCGATTTTTGCGAGCATTGCGTCGAACGCGGCGTCGTCGATACCGGGTTTAGTTACGATACTCATCTGTTTTTCGGCGTAAAGCGCAGAATTCGTTTCGGAAGTCGCCCTTACGACTATCGTCGGGTCGCCCGTAAGATTATCTTTAACCGTTACGGTAAACGTATCCGTTTTATCGGAAACGCTTCCTTCGTCTACGAGGTTATCCGCGCCTTTAACGACGGTCCATCCGACGCGTTTATCTTCTTCTTTGGTTGCGTTGGTTACGGTTGCGGTAAATTTAACCGTCTTGCCCACTCTTACGGAGTTACCCGTCTTACCGTCGGTCTCGGAAGTAAGAGTCAGACCGAAAGTTACCTGCGGGTTATCCGGTTTGGTACTCTTCGGCGTGAATCTTACCGAAGCGTATTCGGAGGATTCGTATCCCGACCCGTTCGCTCTTACCTGTACGGTATGAGCGTTCAGAATATCGGTAAGACGATAGTTCGTCGTCGTTACGTTGACGGCGTCGGCGGTATCGATTATCACGTCATAACTTTCGGCGTGTCTGACCGCGCTCCACGTAACGAGTCCGTCCGCGCTCACTTTAAGATCGGACGGCGCGTTTAACGTCAACGTTATTTCTTTGCTCGGCGTACTTCCGTAAGTTTTCTTTTTACAGCCCGCCAAGCCCACGCTTGCGATCATCGTCAAACAGAGAATCGCGGCGAAAATTTTATTGCTTTTTTTCATATCCTTTTAATCCTCCGCTAAAACGAGTAAGAAAATTTGACTACAACCTGCTTCGTGCTATCCACGTCGGTATAAAACGAATACTGCGCGCTCGTAACGTAGCCGTCTTTATTCACGTTTACCGTAAAGGAAACGACTCCGTAATAATTGAGAAGTTCGCTTCCGATAAACGCCTTTATTTCGTCGTCGCCGACGACAGTGCCTTTGACGTTTCCGCTATTGACGGAATATTTGAAAAACAAGTTTTCGTCGACGTTGACGCGAAGCGCGTCTAGTTTTTGACGAGCGGTTTCCGTTTCTTCTTCGGTAACTTCGAGTTTACAGGTAACGGGGTCGAGAGTCTCTTTGGTAGTGGTAATCTCGGCGGTATCTTTACCTATAAACTTATACACCGATTTACGAGAACGGATTTTTACTTTTCCGTCGTAGTAGTCCATCGTTTGCGTTACGGTCTTCGCGGATTTAAGAGTATTCGCGTAGCCCGTTTTTACTCCGCCGAGGGTCGTTTTTGCTTTCGAGCAGGAAACGAAAGCGAAAAGAGTTATTACCGAAAGTACGATTGCAACGACTATACGTTTAACGTTCTTTTTCATATTATCGTTTCCTCCTTAAAAGAATTTTCTCTTTACGGCTGGCGCC
>USOJ01000112.1 GCA_900556195.1 uncultured Eubacteriales bacterium | reverse complement strand
GGTTGCTTCGTAGTCGCTGCAGAATGCGTCTGGGTTGCCGAATTCGCCGTTTTTGAATTGTTTTTTAATTTTATTTCACCGAAATGAGATAATATTATTTGCATAGTGCAAGGGTTAGCGTAATATACAACCTTTTTTGCCGATTTGTTTCCGTGAAATTCGTCTATAGAGTTTCTTAACGATAGGAATTGTGTATAAGGTTCTTTTTCGGTATCACAAAATATTACGATCAACGCGTAGTTCCCGTTTTGGTAATGATATTGATAATGTGCAATGATAGCGTCTATCGACTTTGCATTTAATACCTTTACGCTTATATCTCGACTCCAGACGCTACATTCTTTAAGCCTTTTGAAATAATCTTCCTCTTCGCTTCCTTCACAGATAATCAAAATACGTTTGCCGGTATTTATAAGCGGTATTTTTTTACTCATGCCCGACACCGTCCTCGTTTACGTCGGATAGTAATACCGAAATAAGATCCGGTTCTGGAATCGCTCCCAACACTCCGGAGTTATATCTCTCGAATAGATCCGTTTCCGCCCTAATTTTATCTTCAACTGCATTAAAATCGTCAAGAGAATACAAATAAACGTTATCGCTGTCTTTCGATGCAAACCATATCTGATCTTTCCTGAATAATTTTTTACAATCCAACAACGTTACGTCGTGAGCAGTAAAGATTAACTGTGCGTCTTTATTTAATTTATTATTAAACAGCGCAACGATCGCACGCGTCAATTTGAAATGCAAACTACTGTCTAATTCGTCTATAACAAGCATTTTCCCGTTCACGATAGCGTCAACCACGTAACTTGCCAATGCGACGACTTTTTTAGTACCCGTCGAATCGAAAGATATGCTCTGTACCGCCTTACCTTTATGGACGGACGTAAGTCTGAACATATCTTCGACGGAAATTATGCTTTTTAATATTTCCTCCTGCGGGTTCGGAATATCAGGTTCATTGGACGCCGCCTTCGAGCCACTTTTTTCATACTTAAAATCATCGATATCCAAATCTGCGAGTTTTATCAATTCGACGGTTTTTGCCCGAATTTTTTCGTTGTTCTTTAATACTTTTATCGTCTTATCCAACGGTATGTTATTCATATCGAGAATATCGATCCTGGCAGCAAATTCGCGTAGTACAACTTTATAATTCTCAACTATCGGATATTTATTCGTATTGATCGTATATATCAGAATATTATCGCTTGATACAAGCCCTAACACTTTAGACAATTCTTTATCCGCCGCAAAATTGTAGACGTTATTATCAACGTCGCGAATAAATAATTCTTTTTCCGAACAATTCCCGTATTTATCGATAAATAATTCTTTAAGACACTCATACGTAAAACCGCGTCTATAATTGTTTACGATAAGCGAATCGTACCTGAAATCATAAGCAAATGCTCTTCCGTTTTCAATAAACGATACACCGAAAGAACATGCCGTATTCTCGGTAAAAATATTGACCGGAACTTCTGCAACCAAACCTAAAAGCACGTTCCTTATAGAATTTATGGCTCGGATCATACATGTTTTCCCCGAATTATTAGCGCCGTATATACATAAGGATTTTAACACGTTAAATTTATTTTCGGTAAAAACGTTATCGGCAAATTTTTTAATATGCATATCCGCTTTCAGCGACAACTCTACTTCATTAGAATAAACGAGAAAGTTATTTATGCGAACACTTAAAATCATATCTCATCCCTCAATATTAAGTTCCTATTTACTACATTATAGCCAATATTTATTTTTTATGCAACTATTTTGCAGGAAAAATATTTTATTTCAACATTTAATCATAAATTGATTTATTTTATGCTAAAATTTTATTTAGTTGCATTTCGGCATTTTCTTTATAGTATCGATATCGACCTTGCCTATTATACACCCGTCGTCTATACAATTGAAGTCGTCGTATAAAAGTAATTTCTTGTCTTCCTGCCCTATTCTCGTAACAACGTCGCCGCTCATTACGTCGGATATAAAATACTGCGGCAATCCCCGCGAATATACTATTCTTTCTCCGCTTTTTTCTATGTATTTCAATATGTACGCAACCGCTTCGCTCATCGTTCGGTTATCTTTAATTTTCTCGAAATCGCTTCTTCCGAATTTTTCGTTGAAATAAGTATTCTGTACCGTGGTTTGCCGTCTGCGCGTTTTCAGACTGTAATCGTTTACGTTTTTCAACTCTCCGACCATAGCGTTATCGGGAATATAAAATATTCCGTGAAAATGCAGTCTTTTCTTTTCGGGCGAACGCTCCCATACCCCGACGTATTTCCAACCCTTTCTGTGAGATAAATTCGCAAACGTCCAGGTAAGTTTTTTACGGAACGAAATTTCGGTATGTTTCTTATCGTCGTACGTAAAAGTACAAAAATAGTCGAAAGTTTGCAAGTTGACCTTTCTCGTCAACCGCACTCTTCGGCAAATGAGATTTCGCCGTTTTCGCTCCAGATTACCGTCTACGTAATTTTCTGCATCCGACGCGTTTTCGAATAATCCCGCCATTGCCGAAATTATCTTCTTTCGCATAACTTTTCTTTTTTCAAAAATATGTTCTTTATACAGTTTTTCGAACACTGCCTTTTTAGTCGTTCTAGTCCCTTTTGCTTTAACCTTTCTCGTTACCGGCACGAGTTCGCCGCATATAAATTCCGACTCGGTCAGAATTTCCCCTTTCGGCGTGGTTATCGTAATGGGTTCGAACGCGTCTTTTACTTCTTTGAGATTTTCGTCGACGATTATCTCTTTATGTAGTACCTTTCTTTTACGCGTATTAAACCTCGTACTATGCGGTACGGCTATATAATGCGACCCGTCGGAATATATCTTCGCTTTCTCATAAATCACCGCTTTACTCCCTTATCGTATAAAGTAGCACTCGGCTTATTCTCCTCGTTGCGTTTATACAATGCGTTCATAAAGTAACTGTTCTGTTCCTTTAATTCGGCGACCGTCGCTTTTATAGCGGCGTATTCTTCGTAATCGTCGATTCCCGTTTTACTCTTTAACGCCGCTTCGTGAAAATAATCCGCGAAACAATCGGTGGTAAACCTGCGGTTATATATCTTTCGGTTACATAAATAGTATTTCCGTTTTTCTCTTTTCCCGTCCCGCGTTCCGCGCTCTTTCTCTATTTTCAATACCGTATACCCGTATAAATTTCTTACCCTTTCAAGTCTGTTAAAAGCCGCCGAGGCAATGCGTTTTAGTAAACGAACGAGCAACGTTTCGTCGCCCCTATAATATCTTAAATCGGTATACAGAGCGATTATCTTATCGTACACGATTTCGCATATCATCTCTTCCGTATCGTAAAACGGCAACGCTATACGTTCTTCTCCGCAATTCGTTATATGCAATATATCAGCAAGTTCTCTCGCATCCGCACCCCAACTTTCGGGGCGTTGTTCATCGGCAAATACTTTTATGAACGGATAGTTATCTATCGTTGCAGAGTGTCGGCTCATTTTCAGCCACGAATTGAAAAGGTCGTTTTTTTGGTTGGTTTCGGTAACGGCTTTCTTAACTTCTTTAAGTTCGAGATTATTCCCGCGCTCTTTACCTACCTCGGTTATGACTACGACCCCGAATTCGAAACTTCCGCTCTTCTCGTTATTTTCTTTCACTTTTTTACCGAGCCTGAGCACGTCGAAATCGAGGATATGCGAATACCGCCCGGCGAGTTCCGTATCGGAAAAGGAATAATTCCATAACGGAAAATTGCCGAGCGTAATCCTTTCCGTACTTTCACGTACGGAATAATTACTCACTATTAAACCGCTTTGCATTGCGTAAACGAAGTAAAGCCTTGCATACACCGACAACGTATCGAATAGTTCTTCAGCATATAAGCCGTTGTTATATTTATCCCCGTAACAAAGCACGTCGTACCCGTACAACTGCAAAGCCGCGTCGTTATGACTGTTATACCTGCCACGCTTCTTTTCAACCCACGCTTTTACGCTTGCGAGATTATATACCGTTCCGTACTTTATACAAGCGTTCAATTCGATCTCGAACTCCTGCCACGGAAATCTTCCGAACTTTATATCCGTTTTTTGCAGTCGCTTTAACGCCTCTTGCCGAAACATTACGCTCTGACTTAACGCCATATCCGTAATAAGCGTCGTCTTTTTCTTCCCCATACTCGCGCATACGAGCGTAACGACAGGCAAATCCTTTACGAATCCGCAATTTCTCGCTTCGTAGCGCGCCAGTCTGTTCAAAGCCGTTTTCTTTCTTCGTCGATCGAAAATCCACAAAGCAAGTACGGCGACTCCCCACACCGAAACGGATTTGAATATTACCTGCAAATCTACCAGAAGTTTATATATCAGAACGAATATTCCGCTTACGTCCGAACTCTCCGCTACGAACAATACGTAAGCGACGAATTCCGCCGCTATGCTCAATAAATTGAAATTGGCAATCCACACTATGAGCCACATCTTTAATATAAACGGTCGCTCTTTAAGAAATATACAAACTTCTTGCATAGGACGGATAACAAATATTAAAACACTCTTCTCTATTTTTTTTACCGCTTTAAGCGGCAGGCTTTCTTTGCCGTAATCGTTATTCAGGCGCAGGTATAATTTCAATATTAAGTTTATAGCCGTTTTACCCGCAAGCGCGCCGAAACATATAAACGAAACGACTTTTCCGCAAAGTCTCGAATAACGGATAAAATTATCCCATTCGAGTAGTAATGCGAAATATTCGTTTAATCGCGCTTTAAGTTCTTCGGTATTCCCCGGCAAATGTCCGCTTATTCTTAAAACTTCGGAATATTCGTTGACGGCAGGTTTTATTCCCGTTTCTATTCCGAACAGTTTACAAAACAAACTTACCGCTCCGTGAAATAAATCTCTCAACGCCTCGGCAAGTCTTAAATAAGAACTTCCGAAACACGTTCCGCTTATTACGGCGGTCGCCGCAGTT
>USOJ01000111.1 GCA_900556195.1 uncultured Eubacteriales bacterium | reverse complement strand
TTACAGCAGCAAGCCGGAGGAAGGCAGCAGGAATTGTACGCCGAATCTGGAAGATGTATTTCTGGTTACTTATCAGGAGGAACCGGCATGAAAATATTGATAAAAGAATGTAAAAAAATCGCGTTTCCGCTTATAATCTCGTCGCTTATCACCCTGCTTACGGTTGCAGCGGGGCTTTACGCGCCCGACGTTTTGGGTAATTTAACGCAGAAAATCTACGACGCGTCTTCGGGGAGCGGCAACGCGGAATTAAACGAATTTTTGCGGTACGCCGCGATACTTGCCGCCGTTTATCTCGCAATAGCGTTGGGGCAAATCGTCTGCAAAATAATCAACAGCAACACCATATCCCGCCACTTTACGAGAGATATAAGGGTGAACATTTCGAGCAAGATTTCCCGCCTGTCGGTCGGCAAACTCGACTCCACCCCGAACGGCGAAATACTCGCCCGAATGATGAACGACGTTTCAAATATGAGCGGCACGATTTATTCGCTTTTCGACCTTTTAATAAGCGGAATAATCAAACTCGCTCTCATTACCGCCGTTTTATTCGTACTCGACCCGACTATCGCGGGTATAGTTATCGTAATCGTTCCCGTGTCTTTGGGTCTTGCCGCCGTTCTCGCAACGCGTTCCGAAAAATACTACAACGCTTCGAGAAAGATAAACGGCGAGATATGCGCTCTCGCGGAAGAAGACTTCACTTGTTTCGACACCGTAAGGGCGTTCGACATAGCCGACAAGCAAAATGCGGCTTTCTGCAAAAAATCGGAAGAACTTCGCTTGAAAAGCGAAAAGTCGTATTATCTCACTTCTATCGTTACCCCGATAATCACTTTTACCAACGCGATAACTTACGTCCTGATTTGTCTGCTCGGCGGTTATTTCGCCGTAAAGGGACGTTTCGACGTAGGTAAAATCGTCAAAATAATACTCTACTCGCAGATGTTGCAATCACCCTTGGAATCGCTCGCGGGCGGATTTTCGTCGATGCAAAGCACGCTTGCGGCGGCGCGAAGAGTATACGACTTTTTAGACGGCGAAGAAATGCCCGAAGATTCGGGCGTAAACCTGCCCGACCCGAAAGGCGACGTTTCTTTCGAGAACGTAAACTTTTCGTATACCCACGATAAACCTCTTATAAAGGACTTTTCGGCAAAAATCAAGGCGGGACAGAAGTGCGCGATAGTAGGTCCTACGGGCGGCGGAAAAACCACGCTGGTCAATCTGCTTATGCGGTTTTACGAGATAGATTCGGGCAGCATTAAGATAGACGGCGTGGATATTCGTGATATGTCGAAGAAAAATCTTCGCGCTCTGTTTCAGATGGTCTTACAGGATACCTGGCTGTTTTCGGGTACGGTACGCGACAACGTAGCCTACGGCAAAGAAAACGCCACGCAGGAAGAAATAGAAGAAGCGTGCAAACGCGCGCACGTCGATTCGTTTATACGCAGTCTGCCCGACGGTTACGACACGATAATAAACGAAGAAACGACGAATATATCGGGCGGACAAAAACAACTTTTAACCATTGCGAGAGCCTTCCTCGCCGACCGCAAACTTCTGATTTTAGACGAAGCGACTTCGAGCGTAGACACCCGCACCGAAGTGCTTATTCAGAAGTCCATGCGTGAACTGATAAAGGGTCGCACGAGTTTCGTAATCGCTCACAGACTTTCCACCGTTACCGACGCCGACGTGATTTTAGTCGTATCGGACGGCAGACTGGTAGAAAAAGGCACGCACGAAGAACTGCTTGAAAAACACGGTTTTTACTACGATATTTTCATGAGCCAATTCGAAGGCTGACGTAAAAAAGGACGGAAAAATTTTCCGTCCTTTTTATTCGATTATTTAAGAATTTTGTATTTGCCTATTACGGGGAGTTCTTTGGCTTTACCGCTCGCCGCGTTGACTATACCGAGAATGGCAAGCACCAAAAACACGAGTCCGCACAGACCCATAATTCCGCCGACTATAGCCGACGCAATCGGCGAAACGACCATAAGTATACCCGTTATAACGCCGTTAATAATCCAGTACGCCGTGTCGATAATGGCAAGAATCAAACCCTGATTCGCATGGAATTGCGCGTATTTCGATTTTTTGGCGGCGAATATGGGTATAAGCACCAACCAGGAAATATACGCTAAAATCGACATGCCCTTGTTGTCGTCGATATCTTCTTTTTCAAATTCCGCAGTCGTATCTTTCGTGTCGTTGAGTTTGGCTATCTTTGCCGCAAAATCTTCGTTTTCGGCGTTTTCGGCGGCTTTGCCCGCTTCGTTTTCGTCAGTAGCCTTTTCTTTGGTGGCTTCTTCGGTCGTCTTCGCTCCGCAATAGGGGCAGAAAGCGGCTTCGTCCTTTATTTCTTTACCGCATTTAGAACAAAACATAATAAATCGACTCCTTTATAGGTTTTCCGGCGCCATTATATCATACGCAAAGCGATTTTACAAGCAATTTCGGATTTTTATGGAGAAAATTTTACGCTTTGAGTCCGTAAAATACGACCTTTCGGAAAAAGGTCCGCTTACGCCCGACGCGACGACGACCGTACGGTAAAAAAGACGGGATAACCCGTCTTTTTTTATAAAATCATTCTTTTTCGGTTGCGTTACGCGCTTCGACCACTTCAACGACTCTTTTTACCACGTCGTCCGCGCTGTAAGCGTTTATCTCGCGGCGTTGCGCTTCGACCATAGATTGCCTTTCGGCTTCGTTTTCGAGCAAGGCTTCGGCGATTTTAAGCGCTTCTTTGCTGTTTTTAGCGAGTTTAGACATGCCTTTCGCTTCGTAAAATCTCGCGTTGCAGGTTTCGCAACCGGGAATAGGCTGAAAATGAACGACGGGAACGTTCGCGACCGCGACTTCGGTACTCGAAAGTCCGCCGGACTTACTTATAACGCCGTCCGCCGCCTTTAAGTACAGGTGGACTTTATCCGTAAAGCCGACCGCCTGCACCTTATCCGAAGAACAAGATTTTGCGATAGTTTCTTTAAGTTTGGCGTTATTGCCCGCAAGTATGCAGTAAAATCTGTCTTCGGGGATACCGTATTTACGGAATTTTTTAATAAGCGGTTTTATGCTTTCGCAGCCCACCCCGCCCGACATTATGAGTATTATCTGCTTATCGACGGGCAAGCCCAACTCTTTTCTGGCGTCTTCTTTGCTTATCTGCATACGGAATTTCGGAGAAACCGGTATACACGTCGGAATAAGATTATCCGAACGCATTTTCTTCTTTTCGAAATCGGGGACAAGTTCTTTATGCGGGATAAAGTATTCGTCGAGCGCGGTATCGCGAGTGAACGGAATAACCGTGTAGTCGGTGATTATGCCGAAAAACGGAACGTGATCGGGATGATTGCGCATAATGGCGGTCAGAGCCTCCATTCCGTACAGGTGCGAAGTAACCACCGCGTCGAAACCGCCGCTTACTATGTAATCGTTGAGTTTTTCGGAATATTTCGCGTTGAGCGAATATATCGGCGAAGGCAAGCGGGTCGCCTCGTAAGCCGCGCCTATTTTATAGACCGCCCCGAAGAAGTAAGGCGTTCTTTTAATCATATTATTGTACGCCTTCGCAACCCATTTCGAACTTTTTTCGCGATGGAACGCAACGGGATCTTTAAGTTCCCATTCGATTCCGGCGTTGGTCATCGCCTCGCCTACGGCTTTCGCCGCGCTGTTATGTCCTTCCCCCGTCGAACAACTGAGTAATAGTACTTTCATCTAAAAGTCAGTTTCTCCTTAAGTAGAATAAAACCTTGCATATAATTGTATACCTTTTCCGTCCAAAAGGCAAGCGTTTTATGAAAATCGGAACTCTACTTATATATATTTAATAGAGATTTACCCCTTTATGCGGTAGAAATCGACTCTACAAATAAGAGAATTATAGAAATTTTGCAAAATGAGTTGATTTTTAGGCTGAAAAGTTTTATAATCGAGTTATGAAAGACGATATCAAGACCACGGTTGCGAATAATCTTATCGCGCTTCGCAAAAGTAAGGGTTTAACCCAAGCCGACGTCGCCAACGCTTTGAACTACTCCGACAAATCGGTTTCGAAGTGGGAACACGCCGACTCTCTGCCCGATATTTCGATACTTTGCGCTCTTGCGGATATGTACGGCGTTACGCTCGACTATTTAACGCACGAAGACGCCGAAGAGCAGTTATCTTACGTAAACGAAAAGAAAAAACCCGACAGAGAACGGCAATTGACTATCGAAGTTTTAACCGTTACGATAGTTTTCTTATGCGCTACGGTACTGTTCGTATACGGATATTGTTTCGCTTCCGTACCGACGCAGGACTTCTGGATCGCTTATCTTTGGGCGATACCGATAAGCACGTTGTTTTTATGGAACTACAACCGCAAATGGCACAAGAATAAGTTGGAATCGACTATTCTTTTGTCGATACTCCTGTGGTCGCTGCTGCTTTGCATATTCCTGCAATTCGGCGACTACAAGTTGTGGCTTATATTTATACTCGGCGTACCGATGGAAGTTATAATCGTTCTGTCGAGCAACTTAACCAAATTCAAATAAAATTTTTCGGAGGCTATATATGAAGGTAATTTTATTACAGGACGTAAAAGGCACGGGCAAGAAAGACGACGTAGTCGAAGTAAGCGACGGATACGCCAGAAATTGTCTGTTTAAGAAAAAACTCGCCGTAGAAGCGACCGCCGCGGGCGTAAACGCGATTAACGGTCAGAAGAAAGCCGCCGAATTCCACAAGGCGGAAGAAGTTAAAAAGTGGCGCGAAACCGCCGTTTCGCTCAAAGGCAAAGAAGTAACCTGTTTCGTCAAGTGCGGCGAAAACGGAAAAGTATTCGGTAGCGTAACTTCGAAAGAAATCGCCGACAAGTTGCAGGAACTCGGCTACGAAATCGACAAAAAGAAAATCGTACTTAAAGACGCGCTTAAAACCGTAGGCGTATACGACGCGGAAATCAAGTTTTTACCCGACGTA
>USOJ01000110.1 GCA_900556195.1 uncultured Eubacteriales bacterium | reverse complement strand
GATTGACGTTTTTACGTTTTTCGGAGCCGGGGCATATTTCGTAGATTACTTAACGCATTTTAACGCAATGTCTTTTATGCTTTTCGGATTGAGTGTTTTCGTACCCGTATTCGTTTGCGACGATTACACGAGCGGAGCGGTGAAAACGGTATACGGCAAAGGATATACGCGTACTCAAAATTTCTTTTCAAAACTTGTAGTATGTCTTGCCGCAAGCGCGATGATCAGTTTGTTCGATATATTTTTGACACGAACGCTTGGCGTTATTTTTCTTAAAAAGAGTCGTATAGATTCGCGTATACTTCGAGAATCTGCGTATATGTTGTTTCTGAACGCGTTTTGTATGCTTGGTTTTACTTGCGTATTTTTCGGGATTGCGGAAATTTTAGGTAAAACCATATTGTCCGTCGCAACTAATTTATTCGGAATGTTTATTTTAACAGCCGTATTTACTGGGATAGGTATGGCAGTTTCTTACGACCTTTCTCAATGGATGTTGGAGGCAGCTTTGAACGATATGGACACACTGCCTATGACTAATAAAGTCGTTCTGAAAGCGTGGACGTTCCCCGTCGTTTATTCGGCTGTGTTTTTAGGTTTAGGATATTTATTCGCTTTAAGGAGAGAAGTTAAATAATATGAAAGTAAGAGATATGGTAAGAATCGCGCTGTTCGTCGCGATAATAGCCGTTTGTTCCTGGCTCACCGTCCAGATACCCGCCGTACCGTTTACGATGCAGACTTTCGCCGTTTTTCTGGCGTGTTTTATGCTCGGCTGGTGGAAGGCTCTTATATCGGTTTCGATATACGTGTTGCTGGGCTTGGTCGGCGCGCCCGTCTTTTCGGGCTTCCGAGGCGGCGTGAGTGCGCTTGTCGGACCTACGGGCGGTTACATACTCGGCTTTATAGCGCAGTGTTTAGTCTACGGTCTGATTACGATTTGTTTCGGTAAATACCGCGATAACGTTTTCGTAAAGATAGGCGCGTCGGTCGTCGGGCTTGCCGTTCTGTATATTTTCGGAACGCTCTGGTACGCGTTCATTTACACGAACGGAACGACCGAACAGATATACGGTATATTGCTTAAGTGCGTAGTTCCGTTTATTATCCCCGATCTTGCGAAAATGGCTCTTGCCTACGCCGTATCTTTCAGCGTAAACCGAATACTCAAAACCGCGTAATCTGCGGCTTTAACGGTGTAAATCGTTCGGGTTTATCGATAAAAAATAATGATTTGAAAATTGCAAAAAACAGCGTAAGCGGGTTGACACTTACGCTGTTTTGATATATAATATGATTATATGCCGACATAACGGTTATGTGTTATTTATAATACCGCCGCGCGAGGCTATACACGCAAAACAAGAAATTTTTTTTATTCCACTCCAAGGAGGACACAATGGCACATTTACAGGAATCGGCGGTAAAGAAGATCAACGAGATCTGCGACAGATACGTCGATGAAAGAACTCCGCTTATGATGATTTTAAGCGACGTGCAGAAAGAGTACGGTTACATTCCGCTCGAAGTACAGGAACTCGTTTCCGAAAGGACGGGTATTTCGGTTGCGGAAATTTACGGCGTCGTAACTTTCTACTCGTTTTTCTCGCTTAAACCGAAGGGCAAGTACGTTATCGGTTGTTGTCTGGGAACGGCTTGCTACGTCAAAGGCGCGCAACAGATTATAGATAAGTTTTCGGATTTGCTTCATATCAAACCGGGCGAAACGTCCGACGACGGCTTGTTTACTCTTGACGCTCTTCGTTGTATAGGCGCGTGCGGTATCGCCCCCGCCGTAACCATTAACGGTACGGTTTACCCGAAAATGACCGTTGACGGCGTTCCTCAGATTATAGAAAGTTACAGAGCGCAGGAGGCTTAACCCCATGATAAAGAATTTTCAGGAACTCGAAAAGATAAGTTCGAAGTGCAGTAAATGTCTTGACGCCAAATTCACGGGCGCGGACGGGAAAAGACACGTAGTGCTTTGCGGCGGTACGGGTTGTTTGTCTTCCCACTCCGACGAAATCAAAGCGGAATTCGAAAAACTTATTGCAGAAAAGAATCTCGGCGATAAAGTAACCGTAAATCAGGTAGGTTGTTTCGGTTTCTGTTCGCAAGGACCTTTCGTTAAAATTTACCCCGAAGACACTCTGTATCGTATGGTGCATTTGTCCGACGTAGAAGAAATCGTAAACGCGGATTTGATCGGCGGCGAAGTAGTCGAAAGACTTCTTTACGTAGACCCCGTTACGCAGGAAAAGGTTAAAAAACAGGACGATATAAATTTCTATAAAAAGCAGGTTCGTATCGCTCTTCACGGCTGCGGAAGCCTTAACCCCGAAGATATAAACGAGAACCTCGGCGCGGGCGCGTTCAAGGGTTTGGTACGCGCGCTTAAAATGGACAGAGCCGACGTCATCAAAGAAATTCTCGACAGCGGTTTGCGCGGCAGAGGCGGCGGCGGTTTCCTGACGGGCAGAAAGTGGCAGTTTGCTTACGCTCAACCCGAAGGCGAAAAATACGTCGTATGTAACGGCGACGAAGGAGATCCGGGCGCGTTCATGGACAGGTCGATACTCGAAGGTAATCCTCTCGGCGTTATCGAGGGCATGATGATCGCGGGTTACGCGATCGGCGCGCAGAACGGTTATTTCTACGTCCGCGCGGAATACCCCGTAGCGGTCAACAGACTTAAACTGGCGATGAAACAAGCCGAAGAAGTAGGTCTTCTCGGCGATAATATACTCGGTACGGGTTTCTCGTTCAGAGTACATATCCGTCTTGGTGCGGGCGCGTTCGTCTGCGGCGAAGAAACCGCGCTTCTTAACTCCATAGAAGGTCAGCGCGGTATGCCCAGACCCCGTCCTCCGTTCCCCGCGGTCAAGGGGCTTTGGCAGAAACCCACCATTATCAATAACGTAGAAACGCTTGCCTGCGTTCCGTATATCATGCGCGAGGGCGCGGCGGAATTTGCCAAGTACGGTACCGAAAAGTCCAAAGGCACCAAGGTTTTCGCGCTCGGCGGAAAAATCAACAACGTAGGTCTTGTCGAAGTTCCGATGGGTACTACTCTTCGCGAACTCGTATACGATATAGGCGGCGGTATTCCTCATAATAAAGAATTCAAGGCCATTCAGACCGGCGGACCGTCCGGCGGCTGCCTTACCAAAGACGACCTCGACGCGGCTATCGACTACGACAATCTCGTAGCGAAAGGCTCGATGATGGGTTCGGGCGGAGCGATAGTAATGGACGAAGACAACTGTATGGTAGACGTCGCGAAATTCTATATGGAATTCATCTGCGACGAATCCTGCGGTAAATGCTCGCCCTGCCGTATCGGCACCAAGAGAATGCTCGAAATACTTACAAAGATAACCGAAGGAAAAGGAACTATGGACGACCTTGCGGCTCTCGAAGAACTTGCCGCAAACGTTAAGAGTAACTCTCTTTGCGGTCTGGGTCAAACCGCTCCCAACCCAATACTTTCCACGCTTGCGCACTTCAAAGACGAATATCTTGCTCATATCGAGAAGAAAGAGTGTCCCGCTCACGTTTGTAAGAGCCTTATGCGCTATGCGATCGACCCCGACAAGTGTAAAAAGTGCAGTCTTTGCGCTCGTAAATGCCCCGTCGGCGCGATTACCGGCGTAGTCGGTAAAGAACCGTTCGTAATCGATACGAACAAATGTATCAAGTGCGGAATGTGTATCGCTTCGTGTAAGTTCGGCGCGATCAGCAAGATATAAGGAGAGTAATAAATGTTAAACATTAAAATCGAAGGCGTTCCTTATCAGGTCGAAGAAGGTCTGACCATACTCGAAGCGGCGAAGAAATGCGGTTATGAAATTCCTTCGCTCTGCTCGTTCAATCACGGCGAATGTTCTCAGGGTTCCTGCCGCGTGTGCCTCGTTGAAGCCACCGGCGCAAGAGGCCTCATCGCTTCCTGCGTTTACCCCGTTGCGGAGGGTATGGAGATAAGAATTTCCACTCCGAAAGCGGCGGCGGCAAGAAGAGCTTCCGTTGAACTCCTTCTTTCCAATCATAACGTAAACTGCCAGCAGTGCGGCAAAAACGGTCAGTGCGAACTTCTCCACGTCGCTCAGCTTGTCGGCGCGAGAGAGGGCAGATTCGCAGGCGCGAAAACTCCCGCGACCGTTGACAGACTTTCTCCGTCCATAATGCGCGACACTTCCAAGTGCATTCTTTGCGGCAGATGTATCGAACGCTGCAAAAACGCTCACGGTCTCGGTATTCTCGGCTTTGAAAACAGAGGCTTCAAAACCATCGTAGGACCTGCGGAAAACCGTTCGTTCGCGGACAGCCCGTGCATTCTTTGCGGTCAGTGCGTTTCCGTATGTCCGACAGGCGCATTGATGGAAGTTTCCGAAATAGACAAGGTTGATGCGGCTATGGCTGCGGGCAAATATGTTGTTGTTCAGACCGCTCCCGCGGTTCGCGCGGCAATAGGCGAAGAGTTCGGTATGAAAATCGGAACTCCCGCAACAGGCAAAATGTTTGCGGCTCTCCGCCGTCTCGGCTTCAACAAAGTTTACGACACCAACTTCGGCGCAGACCTCACCATTATGGAAGAGGGAACCGAACTTCTCGGCAGACTTAAATCGGGCGAACATCTTCCGATGATAACCTCCTGCTCTCCCGGTTGGATAAACTTTGCGGAATACAATTACGGCGATCTTCTCGATCACCTTTCTTCCTGCAAATCCCCGCACGAGATGATGGGCGCGATTCTTAAGACGTATTATGCTGAAAAAACGGGCGTAAAACCCGAAGACATGTTCGTCGTTTCGATTATGCCTTGTACCGCCAAAAAGTACGAAGCGCAACGCGAAGAACTTAAAACCAACGGTCTCAGCGACGTCGACGCCGTTCTGACCACCCGCGAACTTGCGAGAATTATCCGTCGCGCGGGTATTATGTGGAACAGACTCCCTGAAGAAGAATTCGACAACGACATAGTCGGCGAATATTCGGGCGCGGGCGTTATCTT
>USOJ01000109.1 GCA_900556195.1 uncultured Eubacteriales bacterium | reverse complement strand
CGGTTTTGTTTTTAAGCGATATATTCGAGCATGTATTTGGGAAGTTGTTCCTTGGTGGCGGAAACGGTTACTTCCAGCGCTACGTCGTTTTCGTCGCAAATCTTTTTAATCTCGTTGAACGGTTTTTCGAGTTGGTCGAGATTGGCGTCGGTAATTCTTAAAATTCCGTCGATAAAGATATTTTCTATATCGTGGTTGCCCGCGATAAGACCTTTGACGAAACCCTCGAAACCGTCGACGGTGTTGATGCCGTATTCTTCGGTGTAAACGCATCTGACGTTGAGATTGATTGCAACCGAGCACATTCTTTTATCCGTAATAAATACAACGTTGCCCTTTGCTTTCTCGGCGGCGGCGTTGACGTCGTCGAGCATAATCTTGGTTTTGCCGAAGCCTTTCGGGCCGTAAATAAGTTTTATCATAAAACGATACCTCCGTTTTTTCTTCTTGCTACTATTGTATACTAAACCGAATAAATTTTCAAGAGTTTTTGAAAAATTTTTCGGATTTTTTTTGCGAACGGCCTTTTATTGCCGAAAAACGCCCGTAAATTATCTTTTTATAGCCAAAAACTCGCGTCGAAAACACTTTCGACGCGAGTTTTGTCGTTTATATAATACTCGTTCCGGTTATTGGAAAAAACTCGTTCCGGTTATTGGAAAAACTATCCACCACATAGTTCCCCGGATTGCCGTGCTGATTATGCCTATAACCAACCCCGCAATCGCCAACCCGGCGCACCGAGTACGGGTTTTCATTTGCACTACCCCGACTATACTCAACGCAAGTCCGGCGGCATTGTCAAGTAAAAGGAAAAATATAACGGTAGTTTTTCAAAAAACCTTAATCGAGCAAAGAAAAATCAATAAACTTACCCAAAAGCAAGCGGCGAATACCTCGGAATCTCGCAACCGTCTATATCCGCTCCGAAAACGGACAATCCGAACCGACTTTGACCAATCTGGTAAAATTAGCGGATTTATTCGACGTTTCGGTCGACTATCTGCTCGGCAGAACGGATTTATAAGAGTTCTTTGACGAATCGTTTTATTTCGGCTACGCCCTTGACGATTTCGTCTGCGGGGAGCGTGTACGAAAGTCTTATCGAGTTATCGTCGCCGAAAGCCGCTCCCGGGATAACCGCAACGCCGAAATCGAGCAGTTTGGCGGCAAACTTCCGGCTACCGTCGATAACTTCGCCATTGAATTTTTTACCGTATAAGGCGGATACGTCTACGAAAACGTAAAACGCACCGTCTGGAACGGCGAAAGTTATTCCGCGTACGCTCTTTAACGCCTCGGTTAAAACTTCTCGTCTGCGGTCGAATTCGCAACGCATTTCGTTTATAAACCCGCCGCCGTCTTTAATAGCCGTAACGCTCGCGTACTGCGCGAAAGTACAGGCGTTGCTGGTCGTATGACCTTGCAGAGCCGACATCGCTTTCGCCGTTTCTATCGGCGCGCAGACGTAACCTATACGCCAACCCGTCATCGAATAGGACTTCGAAACACCGTTGACGGTTATCGTATGTTCTTTCGCGTAGTCGGATAAAGCGGCGAACGAATAATGTTTTTTACCGCCGAAAACGAGATTTTCGTAGATTTCGTCGGAAATAATTTCCAAACCGTGTTTTTCGCAGATTTCGGCGAGCGCGGTAAGTTCGCGTTTTTCGTATACCGCTCCCGTCGGGTTACAAGGCGAATTTATAAGCAACGCCCTCGTCTTGTCGGTTATCGCGTTTTCAAAGTCCGCCGCCGTCATCTTATAGCCGTCTTCTTTTTTCGTGGGTACGAGTACGGGAACGCCGCCGCAGAGTTTAATCTGCTCTGTATACGTTACCCAATAAGGCGACGGAACGATTACTTCGTCTCCGTCGTCTATTACGGCGAGCATTGCGTGATAAAGCGAACTCTTCGCGCCGTCGGAAACCACTATATTTTCCGCGCCGCATTCTATACCGTTTTCGTTTCTGAATTTTTCGGCTATCGCCGCTCTGAGTTCGGGTATGCCCGCAGACGGGGTATATTTTGTAAACCCCTCCTTTAAGGCGGTTATCGCGCTGTTTACGATAAAATCGGGAGTGTTGAAATCGGGTTCGCCTGCGGTGAACGCGATTATTTTTTGACCCTCTTTTTTCAGTCGTTTCGCCTTTGCGGTTATTTCGAGCGTAGCCGATGGCTGAACGCCCTTTGCTTTTTTCGACAGTTTCATTTTCGTTTCTCCGTTGTTTTTTCGTTTTAATATAAAGTCGTTCGTACTCCGATCTTCGGGTATGCTCTCCCGTTGAAGCGGGAGAGGGGGCGACCCTGCCTAAGGTCGCTACGCTTGCGCTCGCGATGACGGTAAACAAGCACGTCATTGCGGGCGTAGCGCGGCAACGAATCGTTATAAATCCGAAGACTCTGCAAGTTTCGCTTCTCTGTCGGCAACAGCGAGCGCGTCGGACAATTCGCCTATATCTCCCTCTAAAAACTGTTCGAGAGTGTAAACCGTATACCCTATTCTGTGGTCGGTTATTCTGCCCTGCGGAAAATTATACGTTCTTATTCTTTCCGAGCGGTCGCCCGTTCCGACGAGGCTCTTTCTGTTCGCGTCGTATTCGTTACGATAGCGGGTGTTGTAATAGTCGTATAAACGGCTTTTCATTACTTTCATCGCTTTTTCGCGGTTTTTAAGTTGCGAACGCTCGTCCTGACAAGTAACGACTATCCCCGTAGGGATATGCGTCATACGAATACACGATTCGGTCTTGTTGACGTGTTGCCCGCCCGCTCCGCTCGAACGGAAGGTATCTATTTTAAGGTCTTTTTCGTCGATATTCACTTCTACGTCTTCGACTTCGGGAAGCACCGCCACCGTAACGGTGGAAGTATGAATACGCCCCTGCGACTCGGTGTCGGGTACTCTTTGCACCCTATGAACGCCGCTTTCGTATTTAAGTTTACTGTAAACGCCCTTGCCGCTTACCGAAAACACGACTTCTTTGACTCCGCCGAGTTCGGTGTCGTTTTCGTCGATAAGTTCGGTTTTCCAACGATTTTTTTCGGCGAATTTAAGGTACATTCTGTACAGTTCGTAGGCAAACAAAGCCGCCTCTTCGCCGCCCGCTCCGCCGCGGATTTCCATAATTACGTTTTTATCGTCGTCGGGGTCTTTGGGCAGAAGCAGAATTTTAAGTTCGTCGGTGAGTTCGGCTAACTTCTTTTTGCAGTCGTAATACTCTTCTTCGAGCATTTTTTTCATATCGGGGTCGGTTTCGTCGGCGATTTCTTTTTCCGCCGCCTTGCCGTTTTCCTCGACTTTTTTATACTCTTTGTATACGTTTGCCGTTTCTTCTATATCCGACCTTTCTTTTGCGCATTTTTTCCACTTTTCCATATCCGAAAGAGTGGCGGGGTCGGCGAGAATTTCGCCTAACGTCTCGTAGCGGTCGAGTATCTTTTCGAGTTTCTCTATCATATCTTCACCGCCGCGACAACGCGATCGTTACCCGATATGTCCTTGAACACTTTCGCGGTAAAGCCGTTTTCTTCGAAAAGATTCTTCACGGCTTCGCCCTGCTCCGCGCCTATCTCGGCAAGCACCACTCCGCCGTCGAACAAATGCGGTTTGGACTGCGTTGCGATTTTACGGTAAAAGTCGAGTCCGTCTTCGCCGCCGTCGAGCGCGATTTTGGGTTCGTAGTCTTTGACTTCCGTCTGTAATCGCTCTATATCCTCGCTTTTTATATACGGCGGATTGGTTATTATCATACTGAATTTGCCGTCGATATTCTCAAACAAATCGCTTTTTATAAAGTCTACGTCTGCGCCCAGCGCTGCGGCGTTACGTCTCGCCAAATCAAGAGCGTCTTCCGAAATATCGCTTGCCGTAACGCTTGCGTTCGTCTTTAACTTAACGCTTATCGCGATACAACCGCTGCCCGTGCAGAGATCGAGAACGCAATCGTCGGCGGTTAAAAGTCCGATAGCCGTTTCGACGAGTTCTTCGGTTTCGGGGCGCGGAATAAGCGCGCGTTCGTCCACCTTGAATTCGTAGCCGTAGAAATCGCACGTGCCTAAAACGTACCACAGCGGTCTTCCGCTTTCTCTCTCTTTAGCCAAAGCGTTTATCTTGTCTACCGTACCGCCCGAAACGGATTTGTTACGGTCGGAAAGTTCGCTGCGTTTTATACCGCTTACGCACGACCCGAGCCATTCGGCGTCGGCTTCGTCTTCAATGCCCGCCGCCTTGAATTCTTCTTTTATGCGTTTAGTAAGATCCGCAACCTTTTCGGGGCAGACGAATTTACATTCGGGTTCGGTTTCGTCGGCGTCCATTTTAAGCACTTTGTTGAACGAGGTAATGGCGACTTCTATCATACCGTCGTCGGGTTCTCTCGTCGTAATTCTTTGAAGCAGTAATCCCGGCGCTTTTAAGGGGTATACGAGCGGACTGTCCGTCTTCGCGAGCAGTTTAAGAACTTCGTAAGATATCCCCGCCACGACGGGCAGAAGCGCGAGTTTGCACAAAAGTTTTACCGCTCCGTTCATCGTATGCGGCAACCATATGCTGACGACTGAAAACACGAGTATGCTTATAACCATTACGATAAACATAAAAGTCGTTCCGCAGCGGTCGTGAACGCGGCGGCACGCGCGGACGTTATCCACCGTTAAATCGAGCCCTTTTTCGTAACAGGTAATTGTCTTATGCTCCGCGCCGTGGTACATATACGTGCGGCGTATGTCCTTCATAAGCGAAGTGAGCAGAATATACCCCACGAAAATGAGTATACGCAGAACGCCCTCGAAAAGATTGCGGCAAAGTTCTTTATGCGGAAATGCGGGAGTGTAGTTTTCGAACACTCTGCCGAGCAGATCGGGCACGACGAAAAACAAGCCTATCGAAAAGGCAAGCCCTAAAACGACGCCGAAAAACAGCGCGATATTCATTACGTCCACCTTGAAAGTCTTTGAAAGCCACTTTTCGAATTTTGAAGGTTCTTCGGTGGTTTCGCCGTAGACTTCGGCGGAACGCATTAAAATTTTAGTACCCGTAACGAGCGAAGCGAAAAAACTTAT
>USOJ01000108.1 GCA_900556195.1 uncultured Eubacteriales bacterium | reverse complement strand
TTGTTCCCCGCGATGATTGAGTTCTACGCAATTCTTGCGCTCGTTCTCGGAATAATGATGTAATCGGGATATAAAAATGTCTGAAAATACGAAAAACGACGTTCTGGAAGCAATCGGAAAGGCGGCGGCGGAAGAGGCGGAAAATATAATCGCTTCCGCCGAAACTTACGCCGAAGAAAGGCGTTCTGCCGCGATGAAAAACGCCTACGAACTCGGCGAAGCCGAGGAGAAAAAGGCGAACGCGAAAGCCGACGATATACTTAAAAAACGCGCGACGGCGGCGAGAATGGAAAGAAACAAAATCGTTCTCGACGCGAAGCGTAAAGCCGTCGACAGGGTTTACGAACTTTTGCTCGACGGGCTTAAAAAGTCGAGCGAAGACGAGTTCGTAAATCTCGTGCGTATCGCCGTCGAAAAATACGGCGAATACGGGCAGAAAATACTTTTATCCGCCTTTGCACCGACTAAAAAAGAAAAAATCGAGTCGCTTGCGGCGGTTAAAGAAAAACGAATGACCGTCGAAACGACGGATAGTCTTGAAGACGGTTTCGTAATAAGCGGCGAAATTTTCGATCGCGATTTTTCGTACGCATCGATAGCACAGTCTTGCCGCGAACGCACCGAAAACGAAATCGCCGATAAACTTTTAAGGTAAAAAATATGAAGGTATCCCTTTCCTACGCCAACGCGGTAGCGATATCGGCGCAGAAAAACTTAATACCGAAAAGCAGGTTCTATTCGGCTGCCGAGGCTAAAACGCCCGAAGACGCGTTGAAACTTTTAACTTCGGGTTCGTTCGGAAACGGTGTAGAAATAAGCGGCGTAAGCGATTACGAAACGCTCGCGACCGAAGAAACGCTTAAACTCAAAGCGTTTCTCGGCGAGTATTCGCGCGGAAACGCCGTAAAGTTTTACTGCTTTCTCAAAAGCGACTTTTTCAACTGCGACGCTGCCGTAAGAACAGTTTTGCTCGGCGTTGCGTGCTCGTACAAAAAAGACGGGCTTACGGGCGCGGACGAAATCGAAACTTACGTAAAAAGCGGCGCGGGCGACCTGCCCGATTATCTGAAAATCGTTATCGAAGAGTTGAAACTCGCCGCCGAAAAGCCGAACGTAACGGGCGCGGAATTGTCGCTCATAACGCTCCGCAACTATTACGCTTCCGCGCTTAAACTCATTCGCAACGGCGTAATACGCGACCTTATAAGGACGGAAATCGACTGCGCGAACGTTTCGGCTTACGTCAGAAGTAAAGACGGCGAAACGGCGGAAAAGCAATTCATAAGCGGCGGAAAACTCAAAAAGGAGAAACTTAAACTCCTTCTTTCGGGCGATGCGGGTAAGGCGCGTGATGCGTTCGTATTCACTCCGTATATCGATTTCGTCGATACGTGCTTAAAGGCGAAACGCGAAAAACGCCCGCTTTCGGAATTTGAAAAGATAAAGGATGATTACCCGCTGAAACGGCTTGACGGCAGGCGTTACGACGTGGACGGAATTATTCCGACGCTGTTGTACGCGGTGTATAAACGAGCCGAAATAAAAAATTTCAGAACGGTAATTTCGGGTAAACTCGCGGGCGCGCCCGCGGAAGTAATAACGGGGAGGTTAAGAAACGGATATGTCGGCTGATACCGCAATGCTTTCCAAAGGCGAAAGCGCGCTTGCGTTCAGGGCGGCGGGCGTAGAAACCTACACCGAAACCGACCCCGAAAAGTTAAGGGCTACGTTCAAAAAACTTTTAACCCGTTATAAGGTAATTTTCGTTACCGACGACGTGGCTTTCGAGTTGGACGATCTGATAAAGAGAACGCTCGAACAGCCTTACCCCGTGATAGTACCCGTGCCGAGCGACAGCGGCAGAAGCGAATACGCGCAAAAGCAGATTCGCGAACAGACCGAACGCGCTCTCGGCGTGGACATATTTAATAAGTGAGATAAAAAATGGAAGGAAGAATAGTCAAGGTCTCCGGACCGCTTATCGTTGCCGAAAACATGGCGGACGTCAAGGTATACGACGTCGTTAAAGTCGGCGAAGACGAACTCATCGGCGAAGTAATAGAACTTCGCCGCGACAGGGCGTCCATTCAGGTATACGAAGAAACTTCGGGCTTGGGCGTCGGCGACAAGGTCGTATCGACGGGCGAACCGCTTTCGGTCGAACTCGCGCCGGGCATTATCGGCGGAATTTACGACGGTATTCAACGTCCCCTTGAAACGATAGTAGAAAAATACGGCGACCGTATCACTCGCGGACTTCGCGTAAACAAGATCGACAGAGAAAAGTTATGGAACTTCGTTCCGACCAAAAAAGTCGGCGATTACGTCGAAGCGGGCGACCCGATAGGTTACGTCAAAGAAACGGCTATCGTAGAGCATAAAATACTCGTGCCTTACGGAGTAAGCGGACGGATAGAGAGCATAGAAGCGGGCGAATTCAACGTTACGCAGACGATAGCGACGGTCAAGACCGAAAACGGCTTGAAAGATCTTACGATGCTCACGCGCTGGCCTGTAAGAAAGGCAAGACCGTATAAAGAAAAGCGAACTCCCGATATGTCCATGGTAACGGGTCAGAGAGTTATAGATACGCTCTTTCCGATAGCGCGCGGCGGCGTGGCTGCCGTCCCCGGTCCTTTCGGAAGCGGCAAAACGGTCGTTCAGCACCAACTCGCGAAGTGGGCTGACGCGCAGATAATCGTCTACGTAGGCTGCGGCGAACGCGGTAACGAAATGACGGACGTTCTCAACGAGTTCCCCGAACTTAAAGACCCCGCCACGGGCGAACCGCTCATGAAGAGAACGGTTTTGATCGCCAATACGTCGGATATGCCCGTTGCGGCGCGCGAAGCGTCCATTTATACGGGTATAACGATAGCCGAATATTTCAGAGATATGGGCTATAACGTCGCGATAATGGCTGATTCGACTTCGCGTTGGGCGGAAGCGCTCCGCGAAATGAGCGGACGACTCGAAGAAATGCCGGGCGACGAAGGTTACCCCGCGTACCTTGCTTCCCGCCTTGCGGAATTTTACGAAAGGGCGGGTATAGTCAAAGTCCTCGGCAGCGAAGATACCGTCGGGTCGGTTTCTGCGATAGGCGCGGTTTCTCCTCCGGGCGGAGACTTGTCCGAACCCGTTTCGCAGGCAACTTTAAGAATAGTTAAAGTATTCTGGGGGCTTTCCGCCTCGCTCGCGTATAAAAGACATTTCCCCGCAATCGACTGGCTTATAAGTTACTCGCTTTACGCCGACCGTATGGCGGATTGGTATTCGCAAAAAGTCGGCGCGGATTTCGTTAATCTGAGGGCGTTTATAATGAACGTCTTGCAGGAAGAAGCCAACCTCGACGAAATCGTAAGACTCGTCGGCGTAGACGCGCTTTCGTATAAAGACAGAATGACGCTCGAAACGGCGAAAATGGTCAGAGAAGACTATCTGCATCAGAACGCTTTCCACGAAGTAGACACCTATACTTCGCTCGATAAGCAATACAGAATGTTAAAACTCATCAAAAAATTCCACGATTTGGGTATAGAAGCGGTAGATAATTACGCCGAACTCGACGATATACTCGCTATCCCCGCGAAAGAAAAAATCGGCAGGGCGAAATATATCGAAGAAAGCGCGATAGGCACGTTCGACGAAATTTCGAACGAACTCGAAACCGAAATGCGTGCTTTGATAAGCGGAGGAAGAAACGATGAATAAGGAATATAAAACCATAAAAGAAGTCGTCGGCCCGCTTATGCTCGTCGAGGGCGTAGAAGGGGTAAAGTACGACGAACTCGTCGAAGTAACGCAGGAAGACGGTAGCGTCAGAAGAGGTAAAGTCCTCGAAGTAAAAGACGATAAAGCCGTAGTGCAACTTTTCGAAAACACGCAGGGACTTAAAATTTCGACTTCCAAAGCCAAATTTTTAGGCAGAAGCCTGTCGCTCGACCTGTCCGAAGACATGCTCGGCAGAGTATTCGACGGAATGGGCAATCCCCGCGACGGCGGCGCGCCCGTAATACCCGAAAAACGCAGAAACGTAAACGGCGAACCGATTAACCCCGCCGCGAGAGATTACCCCGACGAATTTATTCAGACGGGTATTTCGGCTATCGACGGTCTTAATACGCTCGTAAGGGGTCAGAAACTCCCGATATTCTCTATGAGCGGACTTCCGCACGCCGAACTTGCCGCGCAGATCGCAAGGCAGGCGAAAGTCAGGGGTAAAGACGAAAAATTCGCGGTAGTATTCGCCGCGATAGGCATAACTTACGAAGAAGCGCAATATTTCGTAGACGACTTCAAAAAGACGGGCGCGATAGAGAGAACCGTGCTGTTTACGAACCTTGCGAACGACCCGGCAATCGAGCGTATAGCGACTCCGCGTATGGCTCTTACCTGCGCCGAATATCTCGCATTCGATAAGGGCATGCACGTTCTCGTAATAATGACGGATATAACCAACTACGCCGAAGCGCTCCGCGAAGTTTCCGCGGCGAGAAAAGAAGTTCCCGGCAGAAGGGGCTATCCCGGTTATCTCTATACCGACCTTGCTCAGATATACGAAAGAGCGGGCAGAATAAAAGGTAAAAGCGGCTCTATAACGCAGATACCGATACTTACGATGCCCGAAGACGATAAAACGCACCCGATTCCCGACCTTACGGGATATATAACCGAAGGGCAGATTATCTTGTCGAGAGAACTCTATAAAAAGGGTATAAATCCGCCGATAGACGTTCTTCCGTCGCTTTCGAGATTGAAAGACAAAGGTATAGGCGACGGCAAGACGAGGGAAGACCATGCCGACACGATGAACCAACTTTTCTCGGCTTACGCAAAAGGTAAAGAATGTAAAGAACTTTCGGCTATACTCGGCGATTCCGCGCTTTCCGCTACGGATAAACTGTACGCCAAATTCGCCGAAAATTTCGAAAAAGAATACGTTTCGCAGGGCTTTACGACTGACAGACCGATAGAAGAAACGCTCGACATCGGCTGGAAGCTGCTCTCCATCCTGCCCAGGAGCGAACTCAAGCGTATCCGCGACGCCTATCTGGACAAATACCTCCCCGC
>USOJ01000107.1 GCA_900556195.1 uncultured Eubacteriales bacterium | reverse complement strand
TTGCCGCCGCTAAAAACCTTTCCGAAAAATTCGGAGTCGAAAACGATCTGACCGTTACTACGCTTATGCGTTTTCCGGACGTTTTGGTTGAAAAGGTAGGCGCGACCGACGAAGAAAAACTTACGGAACTTCTCGTCGCAACCTTGACGAAAGCGCTCGACAATCTCAACGCCATGAGAAAGGTCGAGGGCGAAAAACTGAAATCGGATATCTACGCAAGGGCGAATACGGTCGAGCAACTCGTTAAAAAGTTGTACGTTTACGCGCCAGCCGTTAAAGAAAATTACGCCGCAAGGCTTAAAGAGCGGATAAAGGACGCTATGGGCAACGCCGACTACGACGAAGCAAGGCTTTTGCAGGAAGTCGCGATGTTCTCGGATAAATCGGATATAACCGAAGAGATCACGAGGCTTAAAAGCCATATAGCGCAACTAAGGCAGATTCTTGCCGCAGAAAAAGACGCGGGCAAAAAACTCGACTTTTTGATGCAGGAATTCAACAGAGAAACGAATACCGTTTGCAGTAAGTCAAACGACACGGGCGTAACCGAAATAGGGCTTGCGCTCAAAAACGAAATCGAAAAAATGCGCGAACAAGTGCAGAATTTAGAATAAGAGAAAAAGGAGATAAGAACTATGATAAATCAACCGCCTATCGACGAACTTGCAGAAAGAATAGGATCGAAATACGGTCTTTGCGTTATCGCTTCCAAACGCGCGCGCCAACTCATCGACCACGCTCAGAATCAGGGTATGACCGACCTTCCGGATAACAGAAAGCCGCTTACCGAAGCCGCCATCGAAATCGACGACGGAAAAGTAACCGTATCCAAATATTGATTTAACGCGTTTTAACGGGGTTGCCATGCGCAACTCCGTTTCGTTATCGGAAAGATGATTGCAAAAGTTATAGTCGACGTAGCGCACAGCGAAGTCGACAGGGTTTTCGACTATATATCGATTGACGGCGTAAACGAGGGCGACCGCGTACTCGTGCCTTTCGGCAGACAAACTATCGAAGGCTTCGTGGTCGGGTTTTCGTCTGCGTCCGATTTGCCGTATGAAAAATTAAAAGCAATCGTTAAAAGGTTAGACGATTTTTCGGCTTTGAGCGAAGAAACGCTTAAATTAGCCGAATTTTTACGCGATACCTACCATGTGCCGTTCGCTCTTGCGTTAAGGCAATTCATACCGTCCGAACTTCGCGGCGGAAAAGTAAAAGAAAAAACCGTTTTAATCGTTACTTTGTCGGATATTCCGATTGAAGAAATGATTTCGTCGCTTAAAAAATCCGCCACCGCGCAAATCGGGATAATCGAAACGCTTGCAAAAACGAAAAGAACGGGCTATACCGAACTGTCCGAAAAATTCGGCTCGTCCGCGATACGCACGCTTGAAAAACGCGGATTTTTGACCGTTACCGAAGAAAAATCGGGCAGAACGCCTTATACTTCGCTCGAAAATTCGGCTAAAGACGTAAAACTCACCCCCGAACAGGCAAGGGCGGTTTACGGTATAGAAAACACCGACAAACGAACGAGCCTGTTGTTCGGCGTAACGGGCAGCGGCAAAACCGAAGTATACCTTAAACTCATAAGCGATACGCTTAAAAAGGGCAAAACGGCTATAATGCTCGTACCCGAAATATCGCTCACGCCGCAAATGCTCCGCCAACTGCGGGCAAGATTTCAAGGGGAAGTTTCCATACTTCACAGCAAACTTTCGGCGGGCGAAAAGTTCGACGAGTGGTTACGGCTCAAACGAGGAGAAGCGAAGATAGCGATCGGCGCGAGAAGCGCGATTTTCGCTCCGCTCGATAATCTCGGACTTATCGTCATAGACGAAGAACACGACGGCAGTTACGAAGCCGAAAACAGTCCGAGATACAAGACGATAGAAGTCGCCGAAGAACGCGCAAGACTTTCGGGCGCGAAGATAGTGCTCGGCAGCGCGACGCCTTCAGTCGAGAGTTACGATAAGGCGATAGGCGGCGAGTATTACCTTGCCGAAATGAAGACGAGAATAAACGGCAAAAATCTGCCCGAATTTATCGTCGCGGATATGCGACAGGAGATAAGGCGAGGCAACGAGAGCATATTTTCGTCCGACTTGAAATCCGAAATAGAAGATTGCTTAAAACAGGGTAATCAGGCTATAATATTCTTTAATCGTCGCGGATATTCGCGGCAGGTGCTTTGCAGAGATTGCGGTAACGTAATAAGATGCGAAAATTGCGACGTCGCTCTCAATTATCATAAAGATCAGGGCGTGCTGAAATGCCATTTTTGCAACGCCACGTACAAAATGCCGTCGGCTTGCCCCGAATGCGGTTCGATAAATTTAAGTTACAACGGCATAGGCACGCAAAAGGTCGTGGACGAAATCAAAAGGCTCTTTCCGTCGGCAAGACTTCTGCGGATGGATAACGACACGACGAGCGGCAAGGAAGGGCATTTTAAGATATTAAAAGATTTTGCCGAGAAAAAAGCCGATATTTTGGTCGGAACGCAGATGGTTGCCAAAGGGCACGACTTCCCCGCGGTTACCCTCGTGGGTATACTCGACGCGGATATGAGCCTGTATTTTTCGGATTATCGAAGCGGCGAGAGAACTTATCAGTTAATAACGCAGGTTGCGGGTAGAAGCGGCAGGGCGGATAAAAAAGGCAAAGTCGTTTTACAGACGTACAATCCCGAAAACGAAGTGTTGCGTTTTGCCATAAATTACGATTACGTCGGGTTTTTCGAAAGAGAAAAGGCTGTCAGAAAGAGTACGAACTTTCCCCCGTATTCGCTCGTGCTTCGGATAATGGTGGAAGCCGACGACGACAAGGCAGCAATGGAAGGCTTAAAAGAAGTCTATTTCCGCGTCAAAGAAGTTTACGACCGCGAAAGGGACAAATTCACATTTTTCAATAAGATGAAATGTCCCGTAAAGCGTATAAAAAACAAATATCGCTACGAAATACTCATGCGTATTCCTCCCGACGATAGGCGATTGAAAGACGAGATATATAATCTCGCGTTAAAAGATAAAAAACCCGGCGTTTTAACTTACGTCGAAGAAAATCCGAGCAATTTATATTAAAGGCGGCTATTATGATATTACCGATTTTACAGATAGGAAACGAAATACTAAACGAGAAATGCTCGCCCGTCGAAAATTTCGACGACGAACTTAAAAAATTACTCGACGATATGAAACAAACTCTTGCCGATGCAAAGGGCGCGGGGCTTGCCGCTCCGCAGGTCGGTAAAAGTTTAAGGGTGTTCATCGTAGATACCGACGACGGCTACTTCGAATTCGTAAACCCGGTAATTTTAGGTACGTCGGGTTCGCAGTACGGCACCGAGGGGTGCTTGTCGGTAAAGGGCAAGTGGGGCGACGTTAAACGTCCTAAAAAAGTTACGGTAGAAGCGTACGACAGAAACGGAAATAAGTTCAAGCACGTCGCCCGGAATTTTTCCGCGCGCGCCGTCTGCCACGAATACGACCATTTAGACGGCGTTTTGTACGTCGAAAAAGCAAATAATTTAAGGGACGACGATCAGGATAAATGAGAGTAATTTATTTGGGAACGCCCGATTTTGCCGTTCCCGCGTTAAAAAGCGTAATAGAAGGCGGATTGCACACAGTCGTAGCCGTCGTAACTCAACCCGACCGCCCCGTCGGCAGAAAGGGTATAATAACCCCTCCGCCCGTCAAGACGGTCGCTTTAAGTTACGGTTTGCCCGTGTATCAATTCGAAAAAATCAGAAGCGACGGCGCAGAAACGCTTAAAAGCCTTCGAGCGGACATTATGGTTACTTGCGCTTACGGTCAGATATTGTCGCAGGAAATAATAGATATCTGTCGTTACGGAATAATCAATATCCACGCTTCTTTGCTTCCGCGCTACCGTGGCGCCGCTCCGATACAATACGCGGTTATAAACGGCGAAAAAGAAACCGGCGTTACCGTGATGCAGACCGAAGCGGGGCTCGATACGGGCGATATAATCTCGCAGGTAAAAACGCCGATAGGCGAAGACGAAACGGCGGGCGAACTTGCCGTTCGGCTTTCGGAAATCGGTGCGAATATGATAAACGGCGTGCTTACGGATATCGAAAACGGAAAAGCAACGCATACAAAACAAGACGATAGTAAAGCGTTCGTCGTTAAAACTATCAAAAAAGAACAAGCCGAAATCAATTTCGATAAATCGGCTGAAAGTATAAAGCATTTTATACTCGGGATGAACCCGTCGCCGATAGCGTATACCTCGCTCGGCGGTAAAAAACTTAAAATTTATAAAGCGACCGCTGCCTTTGGCGATTTTACGGGCAAAGAAGGCGAAGTCGTAAAAGCCGATAAAGAACTTTCAGTTAAGACCGGCGACGGACTTTTGAAAATTACCGAATTGCAGGAAGAAGGCGGCAAAAAAATGGACGCGAAAAGTTTTCTTGCAGGCAGAAAAATAAAAGTCGGCGACGTGTTGGGCGAGAAAAATGATTAACGCGCTCTACGACGCCTACTGCGTTCTGTTCAAAGTTTATTCCGACGGAGCGTTCGTGAAACAGGCGATTAACGATACGCCGATCGAAGAACTAAACCGCGCTCACACGGTTAAACTGTGTTACGGTGTACTCGATAAAGATATCGAACTCTCTTATTACTTGTCCGTTTTGTGCGATAAAAACCCCAAACAGGCGATACGAATAATACTAAAAGAGAGTTTTTACGCGATAAAATACTTAAAAACCGCGCCTTACGCCGTAGTCGATAACGCCGTCGAACTGACTAAAAAATTGGGTAAGGGCGGTAACGCGGGTTTCGTAAACGCGGTACTTCGTAAATTTACGAAAACGCAGATCGAACTTCCGAAAGACGAATTCAGGCGTTTGTCCGTCGAATATTCTTACCCCGAATGGCTCGTAAAAACGCTCGTTCGGTCTTACGGCAAAGAAAGAGCCGTTTCGATAATGTCTGCCGACACCGAGCGGACGTCCGTCAGATTCAACGACGGAATCGACGGCGAAAAATATCTTTCCGACCGAAGGTGGAGTTACGAAAAAACGCCTTTCGATAATTGTTTTTTCGTAAAGGGATTCAAGCGCGAC
>USOJ01000106.1 GCA_900556195.1 uncultured Eubacteriales bacterium | reverse complement strand
GTGAAGACAGCGATAAGTACGTTGAAGAACACAGCGGCGATATTGCGCCGACTATCGACGAACTTATGAATTCTGCCGACACGCCTAAAAAGAAAGACGACGCCGATACGGACGATGCGGCGGATAAAAAGAACAAAAAGAAAAATAAAAAGTAAAAATGGGTAAGATTTATAAAACTCTGATATTCGATAATCGCATTTCGCTTGCGGTGCTCGATACGACTGATATCGTAAACGAAGCGATAAAAATTCACGGTTTATCGCCCGTTTGCGCGGCGGCTCTCGGCAGGACTTTAACCGCTACGGCGTTTATGACGTCGGGTCTTAAAGACGAAAACGCCAAACTTTCGGTTACGATCGACGGCGGTGGTCTCGGCGGTAAAATCGTTACCGCGGGCGACGGCGAGGGAAACGTCAGAGGGTGTATCTATAATCCGCATATCGACGTTCCGCTTAAACCTAACGGCAAATTGGACGTTTCGGCGGTCGTCGGTAAAAACGGATATATAACCGTCGTTAAAGATTTAGGTTTGAAAGATCCTTACGTCGGCAGGTGCAGACTTATAAGCGGAGAAATAGCCGAAGATTTTACGGCTTATTACGCTTATAGCGAACAGCAACCTACGGCTATGGCGATAGGCGTTCTTATCGGCAAAGACGGACTTTGCTTGGGCGCAGGGGCGGTAATAGTTCAGCCTTTACCTGATTGCCCCGAAGAAGACCTCGTGAAAGCGGAATGTCTTATAAATTGCTTTGACGATATAAGCCTTAAAATAAGCGACGACGGTGGCAAGGGTGTATGCGAAAAATACTTTTCGGAGTACGCGTTCACGGAAACCGAAACTCGCTATAAATGCAATTGTTCGCAAAGTTACATAGACAAAGTTTTGATTTCGCTCGGAAAGAACGAATTTTTAGATACCGTCGAAAAAGAAGGAAAAGTTGAAGTCAGTTGTGAGTTTTGTAATCGCAAGTACGTTTACAAAGCGGAAGACGCAGACAGACTTTTCGGCTCGCAGGATAAATGAACGAAAAAAAGACGAACGTAATACAATTCAAAAAAACGCTTGACGAAATTTCGGCTTACGCTAATAAGAAGTGCGACGAAGGTGATTACTCCGCCGCGCTTTACGCTTTATATTTTTATACGAAGCGTAAAAATTGCAGCCGAAACGCTTACGCGCATATGGCGGATATATATTCCGAAATGGGGCTTTACGATCTCGCGATAGACAAATGGAACGAATTTCTCGCAAATGCGCCCGAAGAATATTATGCCGACGGTTTCAACGGTCTGGGCGCGAACTATTACTTCAAGGGCGATAAAGAACGGGCGACTTATTATTTTGACAGACAATTTGAATGCCCCGGCGCGGAATCCTGCCTTTATAACGACGTTTTAGACGAATTTATGAACGATCGCGAAGAGGATTTCGATGATTTTCGTTCGCAATTTAAGATTGCGTATTCTGCCGACGGCAAATCGAAATACGAAGAATATCTCGAAGCGGCAAGAAAATGCAATGCCGGCGCGGAGTACGAAAAAGCGATTAAAAACGCCGAAAAAGCGGCGGAATATAAATCTCTTAAAGGCGACGCGCTTTGGGAAAAAGCCTACGCGGAATTTTCGTTAAACGACAACGATGCGGCAAAAAAGGATATGGAACTCGCTTTGACGGAATTGGGAGACAAAATAACCGTTCGTGAAATGACGCTTCCCGTGTACTTGTATTCAACGCTTTACGATAACGAAAAATGCAGTGAATATTTAGAAAAAATCGCACGGTTTGAAACGAACGGAAGCGACGAGAGATATATGCAAATCGCTACCTTATACGATTACGAAGACGAAGAATCCGCCGTTAAATTGCTTGATAAATATTTGCCCGAATTCCCGTTTGAAAAGGGCTTGTTGCACTTAAAAGGCGTAATCGAATACAACCGCGGCGATTATTCGCGCGCGAGAGAATTATTTGCAAAAGAGTACGTATATACGCTCAATTCTAACGCTTTGTATTATAAAAAATTAGCGGACAAAGCGGAAAACGGAAACGTCGAGATAAAAAAAATAGGCGTTTCTTTTGAAATGCCGATAGACGCGGCGGAAAAGAGACTTTCGGTTTTGTTGCAATTATTCAGAAAAGAAGTCAAAATTACGGACGTCGGCGCGGATACCGTTCGCGAGTATATCGATTGGGCGATAGAGGCGGAAGATTCTGCGTTACAAACGGCTGCGGGATTGATTTGCGTACAGAACGGCGAAACTTTCAGAAGGTATCTTTCAAAAAAACTCGTTTTGAATAAGTTAAGCGGCGAAATCAAACGTAAGTACGTTTCTATGCTCTGCGATTTCGGATTTTACGGCGACATCGGTATGACTTACAACGGATATTTCAAAAAAATAATAATAGATATGCCGTGTTTCGTCCAGAGAGGATACGAGCAATTTACCGCTGCGTATTCGTACGCTTTAGGATTATGCACTATGCTTTTCGATTGCGATTATTCCAAACTGTACGGCGGCGCAGAAGATTTTCAGCGTTTACTTATAAGAAATAAAGCGATAACCAAAGCGAAAGACGTTTGCTCTTTGGCTTGCGCGATATTTATATATTCCGACGCCGTTAAAACGAGGGCTAACGCGAAGAATATGTTATATAAGTTTTTCAATGCAAAAAAAGAAAACGTCGACGAATTGTTAAGTTATGCCGACAAAGGTTAAATATGGTAGACATCGATTCTTTATTTGAAAATTATTTTAGAAATTATATAATTAAAAACAGCGGTAAATTTACCGAAGACGAACTCGAAAACAAAGTAGGGGAAATTTATAACGAATTCGGTGATACTCCGCTTAAAGAGTTAAACGGGAAATCGCCTAAACGATATTTTGCCGATTTAACCGACGACGAACTTATAGATTGCCTTAAAAGTTGCGTTTCGGGAGGAATTTCGGTTTCGGATTTCCTTTGCGACGAACTTACGCGCAGAAAAGGCGTTTTTAACGGCTTACTTGGGTGTATAAGCGTAAATGGCAGCGACGAATTGGCTACTTATTGCCTTAACGTGATAAGATTCGATAAAAGAGTAAGAGAATCATACGGCGTGTTGGTCGACGTTCTTTCAAGCGACGATTGCGGCGACAGTCTTGCCGAAACCATAACGGAAATTCTTAAAGACGACGCGGACGAGGTAAAAGAGGATATACTCGATAACTTCGGAAATTCGAATAAGGCGAAAAAATATTTCGTCGAGATTTTATCTGCCTGTTCGCCCGACGACAGGGTTTACCGTTTACTTGTAAAAAACTTCGAAGATAATCCGAATGATTATTCGGTAAACGCGGAATATCTCGGTAAGTACGGCGATGAACGGGCGCTCGACGTTTTGTATTCGACTATCAAACGTTCCTCTCTCTCATATCTCGATTATAAAGAAATCAAACTTGCAATCGAAGAACTCGGCGGCGAAGTTGACGACGACGCGAAATATAAAAACGATTACATCTATAAGAAATTACATTGAACTAAGTAATTAAATTTAATAAAAAAGCGACGTATGCGGTAATCGTATGCGTCGCTTTTATATATTCCGTTTTTCGTAAAAATTATAAAAATCAACGATAATATCTTTGTTTTTACAATTATTTCTTTTCTGCTCTTTTCGTTGCGATTTTTTCGAAAAGGGCTACTATCGCGTACATTAGTCCTGCCAATGCGCATAATATTACGGTACTCGCCATTACGAGATCGAGTTTGAAAACCTGACCGCCGTACACTATTAAGTAGCCGATGCCTTGACGGGACGTAAGATATTCACCCATAATCGAGCCTATCCACGCCATACCGACGTTTATCTTCAGACAAGATATAAAAGTCGGCAGAGAACAGGGGAGCACGAGTTTCGTCAAAATCTGAAATTTATTCGCGCCCAAAGATTTCATCAACATTATTTTCCCTTCTTCGGTCGCGAGAAATCCGTTTTGCATAGTTATCGTGGTTACTATTACGGTTATGATTACAGCCATAAAGACTATGGATTTCATACCGCTTCCGAACCACACGATAATTATCGGACCTAACGCGATTTTAGGCAATGAATTAAGTACGATTATATACGGTTCCGCTATTTTTCGTAAGGTTTCGGACCACCATAGGAGTATCGCAACTGCCGTTCCGATAATAGTTGCAATCGCAAATCCGGCAAAAGTTTCGTAAAGAGTAGTACCGATATGCTTCCATAAATCGCCGTTTTTGATTAAATCTTTAATAGTTATTACTATTCTCGAAGGCGAACTCATTAAAAAACTGTCAATCAACTCGAATTTAGCCGCCAATTCCCATAAAGTGAAAAATATAATCAAAACGGCGATTCTTACGGCGTGTATGAATATAGTATTTTGCCTTCTTTTTTTAACGAAAAGCAAATGTTCTCTCGAAAAATCGGTTTTATTTTTTTTCATCGTTAAGTTCCCTCCAAAGTCTTTCAAACCACTTTGAAAAACCTGCTTCTTCTCTGCGTTTTAACGGTGTAAGCGATTTATCTGTGTCTATATCGTGTATATTTACGACTTTTGACGGACGGGCGGAAAGTACGACTATTTTATCCGAAGTCGCAATCGCTTCCGATATGTCGTGAGTTACGAGAATAGCCGTTTTTCGTTCGCTTTTGATTATATCGTAAACGTCGTCGCATACCGCTAATCTCGTCTGATAATCGAGAGCCGAAAACGGCTCGTCTAAAAGTAAAAGTTCGGGCGAAGACGCGAGTGTTCTGATGAGCGCGGCGCGCTGCCGCATACCACCTGAAAGTTCATGCGGGTAAGATTTTCTGAATTCCCATAAATTATATTTTTTTAAGAGTTTTTCAACGATTTTGCGATGTTTTTCGTCTTTGTCGCGTTTTATTTCAAGCGGAAGATAAGCGTTGCCTTCAATCGTTCTCCAAGGGAATAGTTCGTCTTTTTGAAGCATATAACCGATAGACGAATCGGACGTTTTCGAATTGCCGCCGAATATCAATTCGCCGCTGCTCGGTTTTATAAGTCCCGCAATTATAGAAAGTACGCTTGTTTTTCCGCAACCGGACGGACCGATTAC
>USOJ01000105.1 GCA_900556195.1 uncultured Eubacteriales bacterium | reverse complement strand
GAGCCGATTTTGGCTTCGGACGGCTCGATAGTAATCAAATCGGGCAGACACCCGCTTATAGACAGAAATAAAGTTGTACCGGTAAGTCTTTCGTTGGGTGAAAAATATAATTATCTGCTTATAACCGGACCTAATACGGGCGGTAAAACCGTAACGTTAAAACTTACGGGTTTGTTCTGCCTTATGGCGATGAGCGGATTATTTATACCTGCCGTCGCAGGCAGTAAAATTTCGGTTTTCGAGAAGATTTTTTGCGATATCGGCGACGAGCAAAGCATAGAGCAAAGCCTTTCAACGTTTTCGTCGCATATGAAAAACGTTATAAAAATCACTGAAAATATCGATGAAAATTCACTTGTTTTAATCGACGAGATAGGCGCGGGAACAGACCCCGACGAGGGTAGCGCGCTCGCGCGGGCAATAATCGAAAGACTTATCGAAAAGAACAGCAAAGGTATAATCACTACCCATTATTCCGCGCTCAAAGAATATGCTTACAAAGAAAGTCGTATCACGAACGCGAGCATGGAATTCGACCCCGTAACGTTTAAACCCCTTTATAAAATCAATATAGGGCTTCCGGGAACTTCAAACGCGATAGAAATATCTAAAATGCTCGGATTAAGCGACGATTTGACGAAACGAGCGACCGCTCTCGTCGGAGAAGAAAAGACGAGCTTCGAAAACGTTTTGAAAGAAGCCGAAAGAACTCGTCAGGAATGTAAGGCTCTTAAAGCCGAAATCGAAGAAATCAAGGAAAAAGAGGTCGCCACGCTAAATGAAATCGACAAAACGCGAGATAAACTTAATTCGGAAAAAGAAAAATTTTACGCGCAAGCCAAAGCCGAATCCCGCAGAATAGTCAACGAAAAATTAGAAGAAGCGGACGATATAATAAACGAAATTAAAATATTATTCGATAAAGAAGAATTGACGAGCGGCGATTTAATCAAAGCGAGAACCTTGAGAAATAAACTCGAGGATAAGAAATATTCGCTTGAAGATTCGGAAGAAAAAATACTAAATTATAAACCCGTCGACCCGAATAAACTCAAAGAAGGGGATAAGGTATACTATAAAAACATCGACGGAGTATGTACCGTACACTCGGTAAACCCTAAAAAAGGAGAAGCCGAAATTTTCATGGGGTCGCTTCGTATGAAAGCCCCTTTCAGCGAATTATCCGTAGTATCGACAAAGGTTGCGCCGCCTAAAACCACCGTATCGCTGAAACGCGAAATCGCGCCGTCCGTGCAAACCGAAATCAACGTAATCGGCTATAACGTTCCGGACGCTTTGGAGGAAGTTTCGAGATTTCTCGACGCTTCGATTTTGGCGAATTTAGAAGAGGTTAAGATTATTCATGGCAAGGGAATGAAGATTTTAAGTTCGGCGATACACGAGTACTTGAGAAGAAACAAACAGGTTATCAGTTTCAGATTCGGCAAGTACGGAGAAGGCGAACACGGCGTTACTTTCGTTAAACTAAAGTAAAAATCGTCGTTTTATCATAAAATAATTGATTTTTTCTACCCTTAATGGTATAATTACACAAGTTGCACGAAGGAAACGGAGGATAGGATGAACGAAGTATTATACGAAGAGTCGGCAGAGCCGAAAAATCTTAAAACTCAAAAGGCTTTTTACGTCGTATATTCCGTACTGGGATGGCTTACGGCGATAGCGGCGGTATTTTTTCTGATTTTTTCGTTTACCAATTTTCTATCGGCGTTGCCGCTTATAGCGTTACTTGCGATATCGTCGTTTTTGTTTTTCTTTTTCAGAACGAAAATTTATTATTGCGTAGACTGTATATTCGTTTCGGGATCAACGAGAATAGTAAAGGTCGTAAACTATAAACGCAGAAAGAGAATGCTCGTTTTCGAAGCGAAAGAAGTTGAACAGGTGGGTAAAATCGGAAGCGAAACTTTTGAAAAATGGTATTCGAGTCCGGGCATAAAGAAAATTTACGCTACGCCCAACAAATATATCGAAGACGGATTCTACGTCGTTGCGACCGTAAACGGAATAAAATATCTCGTTTTATTTGAGTGTAAAGAAGAATATCTCGTAAATCTCGTCAATTTTACGGGCAAGACGGTCATAGAAAAGGATTATAAATGATATATCTCGACAATGCGGCGACGACTCGTCCCGACGCCGAAATTTTACTTAAAAACAAAGATATTTACGGCGAAAACTTCTTTAATCCTTCCGCTCTTTACAGGGGCGGTTTGGACGCCAAAAAGAGAATAGAAACCGCGCGCGAACAAATTGCGGCGTACTTTCCGAAAGACTATGAAATCGTTTTTACCTCTTGCGGAAGCGAAGCCGACGATACGGCTATACTTTCTTTCTGCAAACGGGGCAATTTTGTAACGACGGCAGGCGAACACAGCGCAGTATACGAAACTTTCAAGGCGTTAAAGGCTCGCGGCGCAGACGTAAGGTTTGCCGAACTTAACGAAAACGGAAGCGTAAACGAAAGTAATTTGTTGTCTTTAATCGACGATAAAACAACTTTTGTTTCCGTCGTACACGTAAATAACGAAACCGGAGCGATAAACGATATAAATACGCTTGCAGAAAAAATCAAAGCGTTGAATCCGTCCGTTATTTTCCATAGCGACGGCGTACAAGCGTTCGGTAAAATACCGTTTTCACTCGGTAAATGCGTCGATTTATATTCTATAAGCGCGCATAAAATAGGCGGAGTTAAAGGCGTAGGGGCGTTGATTAAACGCAAAAAACTGAACCTGACTCCGTTGATTTACGGCGGAGGGCAAGAATCGGGACTTAGAAGCGGCACGGAAAACGTATTCGGAATAGCGGTTTTCGGCGACGCTGCCGAAAAGAAACGTAAAAATCTGAAAGATAATTACGAAATCGCGAAAAATAACAAGAGTTTATTTTTGAGTTTAATTAAAGACGACGACTTAAAAATAATCACGAGCAGAAATTCTTCGCCGTATATCGTAAGTTTATCTGCCGTAGGTTTAAGAGGTGAAGTGATACTTCATATGCTCGAAGAAAAGGGCGTAATCGTCGGTACCGGATCGGCGTGCTCTTCAAGAAACCGTTACAGCAGAGTACTGGCAGCATGCGGATATGACAAAGCGGTTTTAGACGGCGCGCTTCGTATAAGTACGACTGCCGAAACGACCGAAGAAGAATTGCGTATCTGCGCCGAAGATCTGCTCGGTTGCGTTAAAAAGTTAAAAGGTGTTATGAACGGATGAAAAAAGTAATAATTATCAGAGTTTGCGAAATTTTCTTAAAAGGTAAAAACAGATTTTATTTCATAAATCTGCTTGAAGAACATATCAAAAAAGCGTTGACGGGCATCGACTACGAATTTGAAAAGATGCAAATGCGCTATTTAATAGAGAATTTCGACGAAAACGACTACGACGAAATCATTGACAGACTTAAAAAGGTATGCGGAATTCATACGATAAGTCCCGCACTCTGCGTAGAGAGTGCGAGAGAAAATATAGCGGAATGCGCGAAAGAACTTTGTAAAGACAAAACCGGCACTTTCAAAATCGAAACCAACAGAGCCGATAAAACTTTCCCGTATCATTCCGTAGAGTTGTCCGCGCTTATCGGCGGCGACGTTTTATCCGTCTACGGCAAAAACTTAAAAGTAGACGTAAAAAAACCTCGATTTTTAATCAACGTTGATATCAGAGAAAACGGAAAAAGTTTGATTTTTACCGATTATATCAAAGGAATCGGCGGTATGCCTACGGGGTCTTCGGGTAAAGGCTTTTTGATGCTTTCAGGGGGAATCGACAGCCCGGTAGCAGGCTATATGATGTGTAAACGCGGTATGAAACTTTCTGCCGTGCATTTCCATAGTTATCCGTACACGGGCGAAGCGGCGAAAGAAAAAGTAATCACTCTCGGTAAAATGATATCCGCTTACTGCGCGGGTATGGACTTGTACGTCGTTAAATTCACGCATATACAGGAAGCAATACACGAAAAGTGCGCCGAAGAATTGATGATAACGCTTATGCGCAGATTTATGATGAGAATTACCGAAAAACTTGCCGAAAAACATGGCGGACAATCGATAATTACGGGCGAGAGTTTAGGTCAGGTCGCTTCGCAAACGATGGAAAGCATAAATTCGTCTAATTCGGTAGTAAAAATGCCTGTATTTCGTCCGTTGATTGCTTTCGACAAACTCGAAACTATTGAAATCGCGCAAAAAATAGATACTTACGAAACGTCGATTCTGCCTTACGAAGATTGTTGTACGGTTTTCTTACCGAAATTCCCCGCGATAAAACCTAAAATGGAAAAGATACTTAAAGAAGAGTCTAAACTCGACGTAGACGCTTTAATAAATGAAGCGCTCGAAACCGTTGAAGTAATAAAATTATAATCACAGTACGCACGTCAATTGCCGTCGGATTTTACCGACGGCAATTTTATTTCTTTACCAAAAATTATTTCATCGCCTATGCGAGAGTAGGGGGTAAGCGTTAAATTATATTTTACCCCTTTCGCAGCGGTTTTAATTACCAAAGTCGAATTGCCTTGCCCGAAAAGAGAAACGTTATTATTTTTATCTGTAAGGGTATAAGAGACCCCGCTATCCGCGTTTATACAAATTAAAATATTTCCGTTATTTACTGTAATTTTATAATCTTTTATGATAGGCGTAACAATATTGTTATATTTCTTCGTCGGCTCTGTTCCTAAGGTAAACCAAAACGACGGATTTTCATTTGAAGAGATATCAGGCAACGACATTCTCTGATTTTTTTCGTATTCGTTTCGGTCTATTTCTACGTATTTGACCGATTTAGGAACTTCAAAATCTTTAACGGACCTATCGGCGTACAAACAGGAAAATATTTCTTTTGCGGCAAGGGTAGGTTCCGATCCGCCCGTGATCGAATTAGACATTAAAGCGCCGTTAGCGTTACCCATCCAGACCGATACGGTAAAATCGGGCGTATATGCTATACAATACGCGTCCGAATTACCGTGTTCGTCGCCGTTAGTGCCTGTTTTTGCATATACGGGTAAGTTTAATGCCGATAATTTTTTAGCCGTTCCGCTTTTAACCGTTTCTTTTAGCATATCGTTTATAATAAAACACGTGCTATCCG
>USOJ01000104.1 GCA_900556195.1 uncultured Eubacteriales bacterium | reverse complement strand
AAAAAAAACGGTCGGCGCATTTTGCGCCGACCGTAGTTTTATTTTATGGATTATACGTTGAATCTGAATAAAATCACGTCGCCGTCTTTAACGACGTAGTCTTTGCCTTCGGAACGAACTTTCCCCAGTTCTTTCGCCTTGACGTAACTGCCGAGTTCGAGTAAAATTTCCCAGTCGATACACTCCGCGCGGATAAAGCCCTTTTCAAAATCGCTGTGAATTTTGCCCGCGGCTTGCGGTGCTTTCGTACCTTCTTTTATCGTCCAGGCTCTCGTTTCGTCTTCGCCCGAAGTTAAGAAACTTATAAGACCTAAAAGTTTGTACGACGCTTTGACGAGTCTGTTAAGTCCGCTCTCTTTAAGCCCTAAATCTTCGAGAAATACCGCGGCTTCGTCGGGCGGAAGTTCCGAAATCTCTTCTTCCGTTCTCGCGCAGATAACCAGAGTTTCGCTGCCGGTTTTGTTCGCGTAGTCGATAACTTCTTTCGCCAAAGGGATATCTTCGCCGTCTTTGCCCATATCCGCTTCGGAAACGTTCGCGGCGTAAAGCACGGGTTTTGTCGTCAATAAAAATAAATCGTTGACGTATTTGCGTTCGTCGTCGGTGAACTCCATTCCGCGAACGGGGAGTTCCTGTTCGAGCCTGTCTAAAATACGTCTTAAAAGGTCGCTTTCTATCTTGTATTTTTTGTCGCCCGATTTAATCATGCCGAAGGCTTTGTCGTAGCGTTTTTGCACCGTTTCGAGATCGGCAAGGATAAGTTCGAGATTGATAATGCCTATATCTCTCACCGGGTCGACCGAATTTTCTACGTGGGTTACGTTTTCGTCTTCGAAACATCTTACTACGTGGACGATCGCGTCTACTTCGCGGATGTGCGAAAGGAATTTATTACCCAGACCCTCGCCCTTGCTTGCGCCTTTTACAAGCCCCGCAATGTCTACGAATTCTATCGTTGCGGGGGTAACTTTTTTGCTGTTGTATAGCGCGGCGAGTTTGTTCAGTCGTTCGTCGGGAACGGCTACCACGCCGACGTTGGGTTCTATCGTGCAGAACGGGAAATTCGCCGCCTGCGCGCCTGCGTGCGTTATCGCGTTGAAAAGCGTGGATTTGCCTACGTTGGGCAATCCTACGACTCCGAGTTTCATTTCGTCTACCTCTTCCGGTTGTAACTTCGATAATTTTAGCATAAAGCGGAAATTTATTCAATGCTTTTGTTGCGGTATTTCGAAATTTATGATAAAATTTGATATATACCGTTCGTATATACCGTTCGTTTTCGACGGCGTAGCCGACGGAGGACTTCCCGGAAGGGCGGTATTTTAGAAAACGACGAACGAAAAGAGGTTATTATGGATTATAGAAAATATATAGCGGAAAGGCTTTCCGTCGGCGAAATGCCGAAGGACGAAATAGCGGCTAATATCGTAGTTCCGCCCGATAAAACCATGGGCGATTACGCTCTGCCTTGCTTCAAATTCGCAAAAATCATGCGTAAAGCCCCCGCTCTTATAGCCGAGGATTTGAAAAACGCGTATAAAACCGACGACGTGATTACTTCCGTTTCGGCTGTCAACGGCTACCTTAATTTTAAGATAAACCGGGGAGGGCTCGTCAAAGAGACTCTTTCCGAAATAAAAGAAAAAGGGGCGAAATACGGATCTTCTACCGAAGGAAACGACAAGACGATCTGCATAGACTATTCGTCGGTCAATATTGCAAAACCCTTCCATATAGGGCACTTATCGACTACCGTCATCGGCGGCGCGTTATACCGTCTGTATAAGTTTTTGGGATATAATACCGTCGGAATAAACCATCTCGGCGACTACGGTACGCAGTTTGGCAAACTCATTTACGCGTATAAGCATTGGGGCAATAAAGAAGACGTCGAAAAGGGCGGAGTAAAAGAACTTACCCGTCTTTACGTGAAATACCATAAAGAGAGCGAAGAACACCCCGAAATGGACGACGAAGCGAGAAGTTATTTCAAACTTATCGAAGACGGCGACGAAGAATGCGTCGGACTTTTCAATAAGTTTAAGGAACTCACGCTTAAAGAAGTCGAAAAGATCTATAAAGAACTCGATATAACTTTCGATTCTTACGCCGGCGAGAGTTTTTATAACGATAAAATGCAGCCCGTTATCGACGAACTCAAAGAAAAAGGACTGCTTAAAACGAGCGAGGGAGCGCAGGTCGTGGATCTCGAAGAATACGGAATGCCGCCGTGTATTATATTGCGCTCGGACGGCGCGTCGCTTTACGCTACGAGAGATCTTGCCGCGGCTTGTTATCGTAAGCAGCATTATAATTTCGATAAGTGCCTTTACGTCGTGGCGTATCAGCAGAATCTTCATTTCAGACAGATTTTCAAGGTGCTCGAACTCATGGGTAAACCGTGGGCAAAAGACCTCGTTCACGTCGCGTATGGAATGGTTTCGTTGCTCGACGAAAACGGCAACCAGGTCGCTATGAGTACCCGTAACGGCACGGTCGTTCTGCTTGAAGACGTGCTTAAAAAATGCCACGAAAAATGCCTTGAAATTATCGAAAGCAAAAATCCGAACCTTGCCGATAAGGCGAATATCGCCCGTCAGGTGGGTACGGGGGCGGTCGTTTTCGGCGCGCTTTCGAACAGTAAAATAAAGGATATAGCGTTCAGTTACGATAAGATATTGAACTTCGACGGCGAAACGGGTCCCTACGTTCAGTATACCGCCGCGAGAATCAAAAGCGTTTTGAGAAAAGGCGGAGAAATCAAGCCTTACGTAACGCCCGAAGTCAACGACGACGAGTATAATCTTATATCCGTTTTGTCGGACTTCCCCGATACGGTTAAAGGCGCGGTGGATAAACTCGAACCGTTTTTTATTACCCGTTACGCGATAGACGTCGCGTCGGCTTTCAATAAATTTTATTTCGATTGCAAGATAATCGGCGAAGAAGAAAACGTAAGCAATTTCAGGCTTGATTTGTGCGCGGCAACGCTCACCGTTTTAACTAACGCCCTTACTCTTCTCGGAATAGAAGTCCCCGAAAGAATGTAACGAAGATAACGCGGGTATAAAATGATACTTTTTTTCGATACCGAAACGACGGGGCTTACTCCCGGCGGAATAATACAACTTTCGTACATAATGCAGACGGAAAGCGGAACGACCGCAAAGAATTTTTTCTTTGCGGTCGATTATATCGAGCCTTCCGCGACGGCGGTACACGGGTTTACCGTGGAAAAAATTTACGAATTGTCGGGCGGAAGAACTTTTTCGGAATATATGGAAGAGATTTACGACGATTTTTTCGCCGCCGACCTTATCGTCGCGCATAACGCTCCGTTCGATATCGGCTTTATGATAAACGAATTTTACCGCAGGGAAAGACGGTTCAGATATAAAGAAGAATTCGACACGATGCGGTATTTCACGCCGATAATGAAACTTCCGAGAAAAAACGGAGCAGGGTATAAATTCCCTAAACTGACCGAACTCGGCGAATTTCTGGATATCTATCCCTACGACGTTACGAGAAAGACTATGGAACTGTTCGATAGCGGAGTTTCTGCCCACGACGCGCGCTACGATACGACCGCTTTGTACCTTTGTTTCAACGAAGGAGCCAAAAAATTTGACGGATTGCAAGAAATTGCCTCAAAACACTTGCAAAAAGACGAATAAGCGTGTATTATATAAAGGCTGAATCGTTTTTGCGAGATAAGAAGCGAGGGCGACTCGGCGCGTATTGGGGTATCGCCAAGCGGTAAGGCAACGGACTCTGACTCCGGCATCCGGGAGTTCAAATCTCTCTACCCCAGCCACAAGGAACTGCGTTTGAACGCGCGGTTCCTTTATTTTTGCTATAAAGGCGTTGCAGGCATCGTTTTTAAAACCCGTAAACCGCCCAAAAGCACGGTATATCTTACTCAACCGAGAGATTCGAAAGGTTTGTTCATAAAATAACTTCATGTTGCGATTTAAGGCGATAGAACGTTGATTCTACCGCCTTTTCGTTTATGTATTAAATTAAGAATAATTATTTTCCAATAAGCAATGGTGTACAATCAAATCCTTTAGCTAATAACTTTTTAATTACTTCTACGGTCAGGTATTTTGCATATGTAGAACGACTATTTTCGTCATAGTCTTTTAAATAGCCGATTAAATAATGAATTTTATGATTTCCTTGAAAGTATTCTTTAAATTCGGTCTTATCGATGGGTATTTTTATGCCATTCTTATATTTTGATTCAATCGCTGTATAATACTTTTCTAAAAAATCATCCCTGTTTGCAGATGCAAGCATTTGTTGCAGATAGGATGCGGATGTAATGACTTGATTAGATACATCTCTTGCTCCTGTTCCATTAAACGAGTCTTTGTTGTGCATCAAGAAAATTTGGTCATCGCTAAAAATTATTATGTCCGCAATCTCTACGTTGTTAATCAGAGCGGTGTGAGTCACAATATACTTTCCTTCTCCTTTTATTGCATCATTATAGTCCTCTTCCGTAGAAAAATCTCTTATTAAACCAAAGTTTGAAGTATACGTATTGCGCTTTTCCAATTGTTGATTGAATAACTCTTTAAATTCAACATCTAAAATATCACTAAATTTTGAATCAAAGACATACCACTGCCCATTGAACAAATAGCAAGGTTGTTGTTTTTTGCCAAACTCGACAAAACCTTGTATAGCGTCAAAAATTGAAATTGGATATAAGCTCATGTTTCCAGCATTATCCACAGTTGAAATTGTCCAATTTTTAAGCATTTTATTGAACGTGGACTTGTTTTTGTTTTTAAGTAAAGCAATAATATCTAAAAAAGTAATAGCATTTTCGCTTTCGGTTAAGGTTTCATCCGTTTGTCCATCTTTGATTATATATTTATTTGCACAAGTTAAAAATGTTGTATAGTCGTCACCAGTGAGCATAAAATGATTAAATTTTCCATCAACCAGTGTTTGAATTAACGATTCATATAATTCGTTGTTTTTTAAACCTTTTTTACGGGCAAGAACAAGATAATTAAGTGCAAAATTATCTGCCTCTTTTTCAATATCACAGATTCTGTTGATTACTCGTTTTAATTCCACTATTGAAATAGAACGATGAATCACTATAGAATCTTTATTAACAATATTTATCTTTTTAGTTTGAGATTCTTCTTCGTTAAATGTAATTCCAAGTTTTTCTGCGATATCACGAGTAGCTTCTATT
>USOJ01000103.1 GCA_900556195.1 uncultured Eubacteriales bacterium | reverse complement strand
ATAGCAGTAGCGTGGCGATCCCGAAGATTGGCGTACGGATTGCAATGCACGTGTCATGTTGAGCGTAAGCGAAACATCTCCCGGAAGGGTGGTATATCGCAGAGTTTATATTAAAACGAAAAAGCCGAAATGCAAGATTTTTTCTTACATTTCGGCTTTTCTGTATTTTTCGCTTTTGCCCGTATAAAATTTTTTTGAAAAAAGTTATTAAAAACGGTTGACAAACCGTCTGCGAAAGAATATACTGTAAACAGTTGAATAATTGTTCAACCGTTAGTAAACGTAAAACACGGAGAAGTATATGAAAGACGAAATCAAGACGTGCGAATGCGAACACACTCACGAAAACGTGCTTGAAAAGGTAAGGGCAATGATGCCCGACGAAGACCTCGTTTACGACGTTGCGGAACTTTTCAAAGTATTCGGCGACAGTACCCGGACGAATATCTTAATGGCTCTTTTCGAAAGTGAAATGTGCGTTTGCGATATAGGCGCGCTTCTCAATATGACCAAATCCGCCATATCTCATCAATTGCGCATACTTCGTCAGAGTAAACTCGTCAAGTCGAGAAAGTGCGGCAAAGAGGTTTTTTATTCGCTTGCCGACGAACACGTCATTAAAATTTTCGAAATGGCGATAGAACACGTTAAAGAATAATCGATAATGCGTTTATAAAACGTAAAGATTAAAATCAAAGGAGTAAATCATGAAAAAGGTAGTAAGAATCAAAAATCTGGATTGCGCCAACTGCGCCGCGGCACTCGAAAGGGCGGTTGCCAAAATCGACGGAGTCAATTCCGTAAACGTAAGTTTTATCGGCGAAAAAATGACGCTCGATTACGATGAAAACAAAAACGTTCTCGACGAGATAAAGACCGCCGCAAAAAAACTCGAACCCGACTGGGAATTTATAGGTTTATAATCTTACGGAAATGATTTTTTATGGATAAAGATCTTGTAAAAAAAGCGATACGGACGGGCGTTTGCCTCGTCTGTTTCTTCGCTATCTTTATAGCGGATAAAATAGTCGTGATAAACGACTGCGTAAGGCTTGCTCTTTACGGCGTTATTTACCTCGCCGCCGCTTACGACGTTTTGTGGAAGGCGATCCGCAATATCTGCCACGGTAAAGTTTTCGACGAAAACTTTCTTATGACGGTTGCTTCTCTCGGCGCGTTCGCGCTCGGCATCGTTAAGATGACCAAGGGCGAGCACGGCGATTTCGCCGAAAGCGTAGCGGTTATTCTGTTTTATCAGGTCGGCGAAATTTTTCAGGATTACGCAGTCGGCAAGTCGAGAAAATCCATCGCATCGCTTATGGACATCCGCCCCGATCAGGCGCGTGTTTTTCGCGACGGAAAGTGGGTTGAAGTCTATCCCGAAGAAGTTTCGGTCGGCGAAATCGTTCAGGTGCACGCGGGCGAAAAAATTCCGCTCGACGGCGTGGTTATAAAGGGTAATACCAACCTTAACACCTGCGCGTTGACGGGCGAAAGCGTTCCCGTGTTCGTCGAAGAAGGCTCTTCGGCAATGAGCGGAACGATCGTTCTCGACGGCTCGATCGATATAAAAGTAGAAAAGGAATTTTACGACAGTACGGTATCTAAAATTCTCGATATGGTCGAAAACGCTTCGGGTAAAAAGGCTAAAACCGAAAACTTTATCTCGGTATTCGCAAAATATTACACTCCTTTCGTCGTTTTCACCGCGCTTGCGCTCGCGATTATCCCGCCCGCGATTATTTCCGTCGTGAACGCCGCTTCCGACGGGGCGGTCTGGGCAAGTTGGATAGAGCGCGCGCTTACGTGCCTCGTAGTTTCTTGTCCGTGCGCTCTCGTCATCTCTATTCCGCTCGGATTTTTCGGCGGCATAGGCGGAGCGAGCAGTAAGGGCATACTTATAAAAGGAGCGAATTATATAGAGCAACTCGAAAAAGTCAACGCGGTAGTGTTCGATAAAACGGGAACTTTGACTACGGGCGAATTCAAGGTAAGTAAAGTCTTTCCGGAAGACAGGCGTGAAAAAGTTCTTAAAGCCGCGTATATCTGCGAATATAAATCCACTCACCCGATAGCGAAGAGTATCGTTGCCGAAGGGGTGGGCGAAGAAGACGAAAGTTACGCGATAACCGAAGTCGCGGGTAAGGGTATCGTCGCCGAAAAAGACGGCGAAAGGCTTGCGTGCGGTAACGCGAAACTCATGCTTGCCGAAAACGTAAAAATCGAAGAAGCCGATTTTTCGGGTACTACGGTCTACGTTGCTAAAAACGGCGAATATCTCGGAGCGATTTGCGTTTCCGACGTGGTTAAACCCGACGCCAAACGCGTTATAGACGGACTTAAAGAACAAAAGACGAAAGTCGTTATGCTTACGGGCGACAACGAAAGAGCGGCCGCCCCCGTTGCGAAAGAACTCGGAATCGACGACTACGAAAGCGGACTTTTGCCGCAGGATAAACTCGCAGAAGTCGATAAACTCATTTCCCGTAAGAACAAGAACGACGTCATTGCTTTCGTCGGCGACGGAATAAACGACGCGCCGGTACTTATGCGGGCAGACGTGGGTATATCCATGGGGCAGGTCGGCAGCGACAGCGCGATAGAAGCCTCCGACGTGGTTCTTATGCACGACAGATTGTCGGATATAGTAACCGCGAAAAAGATAGCGAAAAAGACCATGCGTATCGTTCGCGAAAACATTATATTCTCGCTCGGCGTAAAGGCGATTGCTCTTATACTCGGCGCGATAGGTATTCCGAATATGATGTGGATAGCGGTATTCGCCGACGTAGGCGTAGCGATGATTGCCATACTTAACGCAATGCGCGCCCTCCGCATAAAATAAATCGTAGTTACGACGCCTCCCTTCGCAACGACGAAAATTTTCAACGAAAGAAAACTCATTCCGACAAAATTTTGCCCGGAATGAGTTTTTTGTCGCTTTTCGTCGATAAATCGTTGACTTTATGAGTACGGCGTGATAAAATAGTGTACGGTGTCGGAATTTCCGCTCCGAAAAAAATATCAAAAAATAAATATATAACGACGAAAATTTCGTCAAACGGCGGACGCGTCCGCTTTCCTTTGGTGAAGCCAAAGGAAAGCAATCCCCTTAATTGAGAAAGGTAAAAACGGGGAAACCCGAAAAAGGAGAATAAAAAATGAAAAAATTAACGAGCATTTTCTTGTGCCTCGTCATGGCTGTCGTTGCTACGGTAGCCTTAACGGGTTGTAAGAAAGAAACCAAGAAGAGCGCCGAACAGGCTATGATAGACGATATCGGCGGCTGTTCCGAAACCTATACGGGAACTTTGTCCGAAGAACAATATTCTTCTTCCGACGAAGCGATAGCAGCCGTAGTCGCAAACGAGTTAAACGGCAGCAGTACCGAATGTACCAAAACCGATGCGCAGAAGACTACCATACCCGCAAGCGAGTACGCGAAGAATAACATTCCCGCAGAGTATACCGACGGCGCGACGAGCGTTGAAAAGGTAGAAATCTCTTATACCCGTCAGGAAAAGAACAAAGCCGATACTAATCTTACCGCCGACGGCGACGCCGCTACGCAAAAGAAATATAAGGTAACGGTTTACGTTATCAATTACGAAAATTACTGGAAATATTTCTCTCCCGTAGTAGAAAATTCGCAAACTCTCAGCAAGAGTTATTACGAATCCATTTTTAACGGCGAGAAATACAAAAACTGCACTATGACTTCGGTTATGGAGCAAAAGATCACGGTATCGTATAGCGGTGGGTCGGAAAGTATGACGATGAAGAACGAAGCCGATATCAAATATGCCGACAACAAAATTTATATACGTCAAACGACGTCTATGATCGGCGGCGGGATTCGCCAGGTTGACGAAATCGAGTTTTACGTCGAACAAACGACAGATGGATATCTGTGTTATATGAAAGACTCTTCGGGCAGTTGGGTAGAGTGCGAAATGAGCAGAACAGGCTTCGACAATATAGAAGAAGCAATGCCTTTCGCAAATAACGAATATCTCGACCATTCTTACTTTACGAAGACTTCTTACGGTTGCGAAATTCAGAAAGAAAACTTCCAGAGTTATCTGGATCAGGCGATGAAAGGGCTGGCGTTCACTATGGAAATGAATATAACCGACGGTTCGGTTAAGTTTTACGTTTCCGAAGGCGTTTTGTCGGGCGTACTTTCCAATATGCAATTGAGAGGTTCTATGTCGATGCCCGACGGCGCGGGCGGTAGCATAAACGCTAAATATAGCGATGCGTTTAGTATGACGGTTAAATGCACGAATTACGGCACTACGTCCGTAGACAGACCACAGGTAGGCTGATATTTACAAACTAAAAATCAAAACCGCGGCTTTCGGTTACGGAAGCCGCGGTTTTTGCGCGTTTTTCAAAAATAATCGCGTAAATTCTTGCATTAAAGAATATTTTATGGTAAAATGTACGTGAGAAAGCATATAGTGCGTTCAGGAGGAGTTTTTAATGGCATTATTCAGACTTAACGTCGTATGGAACGACGACAGCAATAATACTCTCGTTTATAAATATCCTTTCAAAAATCAGGGTAGAGAAGTAAACGATAAGTCCACCATTACGGTCAAAGAATCGCAGGTCGCGATATTCGTATATAAAGGACAGATAGCGGATATTCTTATGCCCGGTCTTCACGATATGAAGACGGAAATACTTCCGATTCTGACTAAACTCGCGGCGTGGAAGTACGCTTTCCAGACGCCGATCACCTGCGACGTTTATTTCGTCAACACCAAGCAGTTTACGAATATCAAGTGGGGTACTCTTAACCCCATAATGATGCGCGATCCCGACTTCGGCGCGATCAGGGTAAGGGGATACGGCGCGTTCTCGTTCAGGGTAGACGACGCGGCGGTATTCTTGAAAGAACTTTTCGGAACCAACAGCAGTTTCAAAACCGAAGATATTACGGGCTTTCTGAAGACCATGCTCATCTCTTCGCTTACCGACGCGCTCGGCGAAAGCAAAGTTTCGGCTTTGGATCTCGCAGCCAACACTATGGAGTTCAACGAAATAGTTAAGGCGAAAATTCAGGCGAAGTTCCGCGAAATCGGTCTTGAACTCGTCAACTTGTTCATCGAGAACATGTCCGTTCCGCAGGAAGTCGAAAAGGCTCTCGACGAACGCTCCAAACTCGGTATTCTCGGCGATAAGACGGACACTTTGTTGAAAGTATCCGCGGCG
>USOJ01000102.1 GCA_900556195.1 uncultured Eubacteriales bacterium | reverse complement strand
CGACGAAATCCGCTCGAATGGGCAGTTCTCTGTGTCCGCGGTCGATTAAAACGGCTAAACGGATACTGTTCGCTCTGCCGACGGATAAAACCGCGTCTATCGCCGCGCGCGTCGTTCTGCCCGTAAATAAAACGTCGTCAACGAGTATTACGTCTTTACCCTCTACGTCCTTTTGTTCGAGTTGGGTCTTTACTTCCACTTCCTCGCGGACGTCGTCGCGGTAGTGGGTGATGTCTATCTCGTAAAGCGGAAGGTCTGCGCCCGCGTTCAAAAGTACGTTGCCCTTTATGATTTTAGCCAAAGGCACGCCGCGGGTTTTGATTCCGACCAGAACCACGTTGCTAAGGTCCTGCGAACGTTCGATTATCTCGTAAGAAAGCCTCGTCATCGCTCTCTTTACGGCTATTTCGTCAAATAATAAGGTTTTGAATTTCATAACCGCATTATAGCACATTGTGCTCGGCAGGTCAACGAAAAAGGCGTTGCCGTTTGACAAAAACGCCGAAAACAAGCCAAAAGGTCTTATTTTTCGCTATCCGAAATATAATATATTGAATAAAAAAGGTTTTTTGTATGGAAACGAAAAGATCAGTGGCGTTAATAAACGAGACGGGCGCGGGGTTTGCCGTTCCCGGCGCGAAGGTCAGGGGAGTGGCTGTCTGCTCGGATAACGGCGGACAAGGCGTGATAAAGATTTCGCTTATAGATCTCGCTCCCGCAACGAACGGTTATACGGTCGCGATAAGTGGCGGAAACTTGACTAAATTATGCGAATTACCCGATTTAAGCGGCGCGGAAATTTTGACGGATTCAACCGAAAATCTCGCCGTTTTAATATTTTACGTAACCGCGGACGAGAGATTTTTGTCCGTCGCTTACGGCGCGTTTTCGTCCGATGCGAAATCCGAAAAGGAGGTTTTGGAAAATGCGAAGAACGCGTATCGCGCAGGCAATGACGCAGGCGGGCAGACGGAAAAGAGTGTTGATGACGAAACGTACGACGACGAAGTCGTCGCTGCCGAAAACTACTACGAGTACGAATCGGGACTCGGAATAAAAGGGGAAAATAAAAATGAAAACGCAACTTATGATAATGAAAATGTCGGCGTTAAAAGCGGCGGCTTTGAGAAAAAAGAAACGGACGAATACGATTTTTCGGCTTTCGTCGATGAAGAGAACGGCGGCGATAAAGGCTCTTATTACGAACGCATAAAACCGCAGATAGAGCGATTATTTGAGACTTTCGACGAAGAAAAATCGCTTTCCGAAGTCGTGCCCGACAGCCGTTGGGTAAAGATAAAATACGACGGCGACGATTATTACGTAGTAGGTATAATTTACGATAAAAATCGCCCGCTATACGTATGTTACGGGGTTGAAGGTCGTTACGGCGAGAAACCCGAAAAGATAGGCGACTATTGTTCGTTTATTCCGTCGTCGATATTCAACCTGAAAGGCGACGGATATTGGGTAATGTATCAGAGCGCGATAACGGGCAAATGTTTATTCACAAGAGATTGCGCGGACGAATAGCGTAAAATTAACTCCGCGGTAATTCACCCTTCCGGGGACTCATCCGTCGGCTACGCCGCCACCTTCTCTGCAAAGAGAAGGCAAGGGCAATATGACATTGCGTCGACTTACTTGAAATAAACGATCGTAAAAAACTTTACTTTTAAGCGGGAAAGTGATATAATCCGCGTATGGTCAAGTTGTGGATAAAAATTTATAAACACGATAAAATCGTCAAGCAGACGGAAGTGGAACGCGACGAAAAGTTTTACTATTCGAAATTCGCCGAATACCTTTCCGAGGGGTGTTATAAGTTGGACGAAGCGACGCCCGTCGTGCTGAAAAATCATATAATGAATTTCGCCAAGTACAATATGACCGTTTTCAAACCGTCCGATTTTATAGAATCCTTTCCGTACGACAGAATGACGGTCGAAAATTTAGACAGATAAATAAACGCCGTGAATTTGCGTAAACTTTGTTTATGAAATTCTCGGCGTTTTTGTCTTTGTTTTCGGTATGCATAGTGGCGTTAAATTGTCTGACGCAGGCGATATTTTCGTTTAATCCGCTCGAATATCTTTTCGGAGCAGGCTCTTTCGCGGTAAGGCTTATTTACGTTTTCGGCGGAGTGGGCGCGATTTATTTTATACTATTCGCGATTATTTTCAAGCCCTTCCGCACCCTCGGAAAGTAATAGCCGCTTAGTAGTAACCGTAAATTTAACTCCGCGAAAAAGCCGCCCTTTGGGGAGATTTTTCGGCAAAGCCTCAAAACGACGCAATAACAAGACGGACGGCTTGTAATATATACTTAAAAATCGTTGCGTTTTAGAAAATTAAGTGCTATAATGCAAACCGAGCGAAGGTTTTCGGAAAACACTTCGTTGTCGCTTCGATATTTTGCGGCAAATAAAAACCGAGGTAATTTAATATGTTCAAGTCGTTTTTCACGACGCGCCGTCTTGCCCGCGCGGGGATCATTGCCGCGCTGTACGCTCTTTTAACCGTTTTTCTGCAACCGTTTTCTTTCGGTATATGGCAGTTTCGGGCATCCGAAGCCCTGACGGTGCTTCCCGCAATATTCCCCGAAGCCATACCCGCTTTGTTCGTCGGCTGCCTTATAGCCAACGTAGTAGGTAACGGTATCTGGGATATTTTTATCGGTTCTTTCGCAACGCTTATCGCGGCGACTTTGACTTATATAACCGCAAAAGCGATTAAAAATATTCATCTGAAATTGTTCGTGTCGGCGATTTTCCCCGTTATATGTAACGCGATTGCCGTTCCCGCGATATTCGTTCTGTGCGGAATATCTTCGCACGCATATATAATCGAAGCGTTGATTATCGGCGCGGAAGAAGCCGCCGTGGTATATACGCTCGGCGTAATTCTGTACTACGCGGTCGTTAAAATCGAAGGTCGCCTGTCTGCCCGTAAAACCGCCGATTGACAAATTTACGCGATAATGATATAATGTAGTCGTCTTAAAAAGGCGACTATTTTGCGTTAAGGTATGCTATGGCAAAAAATAAGAAAAAAAACGAAAATAAAGAAAAGATAACCATATTCGAATACGAAGACAAATACGCTTCGAAAGCCGATCAGAAAAAGGCGAAGGGATTTTTTACGCTTATCGTCTGCGCGATAGGCGCGCTTGTGTTTGCATGCGCGTTTTCGCTGTTCAAGGACGTTTACGACGTGAATAAATACGCGGGTTACGCCGTAGGGGCGGGGCTTGTAATTCTTATAATAATATTCTTTATTGTTCCCGTAGTTAAAATCGCTACGAAAGACAAATTTTCGGTTGACGTAACGGCTTATAACGCGCGGCGGGCGAAAAAACACAACGCGGCTTTGAGAAAAACGCTCGCCGATAAAATCATCGAATGTTATACTTCCACGACCGACGGCAACACCTGGTACGGCGGCGAAAGAGTTCTTGCGCTTAACGAAGCGAGAAATTCGGGCGATAATCTCGCGCTGCGCGCGGCTCTGGACGAGATATATAAAAAGGACGTCAAAAAAGCGGTTAAAGGAGTAATAACGAAGTGCGCCGTAAAGTCAGGCGCGTACTCCGCTATATCCCAACAAAACGCCGCGGACGCTCTTCTGGTTACCGCGATAAATTTACAGATGATTAAAGATATAGTCTTTATCTACGGTTTCCGCCCGTCGGACGCAAGACTTATGAATATCTTCGGCAAGGTGCTTGCAAATTCGTTCGTCGCGTACGGACTTGGCAACGTGAAAGTCGGCAACGCCGTGGTTAAAACCATGGGCGACGTGGCGAGAAGCATTCCGCTTTTAGGTTCGGCGATCTCGGTCATCGTTGACGGAACGGTGCAGGGGCTGGGCAACGCCACGCTTACGGCGGTTATCGGGCATAACACGGTAAAGTATTTAATGAAAGAGTATAAGTTGCAGAATATTCTGGACGACGCGGAGATTACGTTCGACGAAGAGGACTTCGCCGACACCTGCGCGGAAGTCAGAAAAGAACTTATATCCGAAAAAAAGGATAAGAAAAAAGCGGTCTGACGACCGCTTTTTTTACGCGTTGTTTTATACGCGTTGTTTTATATTATTCCGCTTTCTTTCACGAGTTTTTCCGCATCCGTACCCTTGATTTTGTCGGTTACTTCTTTAAGCAGAATTTTCTCTTTAAGCGAAAGTTTCATACTTGAAAGCGGCTGTTTGTCGAGCGCGTAATAAACCGCGACCGGCTATGCCGTGTAGGGCAGTTTACGGTTGGTTTTGAACCACTCCGTTTCGCGGAGTTCGGTTGCGTTATTTGAAAAATACCGCGTTACGGAATTTCCCGTGGAACAGATTACGATATTGCCGTTCATCGACGTAAACTTATTCGCGTCGTAGTCGACGCAAAGCGAAGTTACGAAAACCTGCGTTCCGGCGTTTTTGGTATAAACTCTGTCTGCGAAGGCTTGCGTGGGAAATTGATTGTCTTTGTTTTTGGTGTATTCGGGGCTGCCTGCGCACGCGCACACGCAGATCGCGTCGGGGTCGATAAGGTCGAGAAGTTCCTGCGAAGTGGAAGTTTTCGAGCCGTGATGCCCCGCCTTATATAATCTCGTTTTACCCATTTTATCCGCGTTTTGCTTTACGAGGTCTTTTTCGCCGTCCTCTTCGAGGTCGCCCGTAAAGAGATAGCGATAGACGTTTTCGCCCGCAGTTTCGACTATCTGGAAGCATACCGAATGATTGTTTTCGGTTTTCGATTTTTCGTGGTAGAATTTATGTTCGAGAAATTCGATTGAAACGTTATCGTTGATTTTAACGGTCGCACTTGCTCCTCTTTCGAAATATTCGTTGACGAATTTTCGCTCCGTGCCTTTTTCTTTAAGTGTTTTTACGTTGTTTTCGAAATATTGATACAATCCCGCTTTATCGGCTTTTTGGTTAGTCTGCGCGAAGGTTACGACCGTGCCTATCTCGTGCGGGGTTTCCTCGTCGTCCGTAAATTTAGAAAAAAGGCTGTCCTTATAGTTTTTGGTTGCGAAACCCGCGTAGTGATCCTGATGGGCGTGGGTAACCACGACGTATTCGAGTTGCCCGTCTACGTACGGCTTAACGTATTCGTATATATCGTCCACGCTGTCGGCGCGGCTGCCCGCGTCTATCAGAATTTCAAATTCGCCCGCGTTTATAAATACGCAGTCGCCCGTGTACTTGTTGCCGAGTTCGAGAAAGTGTACCGAAAGGGTG
>USOJ01000101.1 GCA_900556195.1 uncultured Eubacteriales bacterium | reverse complement strand
TTCCGCCGCCGTTCGCTATTATAAAGTCGCTTACGAACGGAATAAAACCGTCGAAAATTTCGAAAATTATTTCAAAAAACTTCAGGAAACCGATCGGAATAAAGACCTGTCCGCAATGGGCGAAGATTTGCTTAAATTCGATGGTAAACTCGACGAATATAATTTCACGCTTTACGCCATGACGGTTGTCGACGCAAAGTACGAAACCGCGGATAAAGACGGCTCGGCTAAGTTCGCCGTTACGGTCGGCAACACCACGCTTAACTACGCGAAGGCGAAATATTCGGGCGACGCGGATTATCTCGCTCTGATAGAAAAATACGAAAACGATAAAATTTAACGATAGAAGGACGATTTATGCAACACGAAAAAGTATTGGTACTCGATTTCGGCGGTCAATATAATCAATTGATCGCAAGAAGGGTAAGAGAACAAAGCGTTTATTGCGAATTACTTCCTTGCGATATGACGCTTGACAAAATCAAGGCGTTTAATCCCAAAGGAATTATTTTCACGGGCGGACCCAACAGCGTTTACGACGAAAATTCGCCCCATATCGACCCCGAAGTATTCAATCTCGGTATTCCCGTACTCGGCATCTGCTACGGAGCGCAACTTATGGCGTATACGCTCGGCGGCAAAGTCGAACACGCCGAAACCCGCGAATACGGCAAGAGCGATATAAAATACGATACTTCTTCGGCGATTTTTAAGGGCGTAAACGAAGAAAACGTCTGCTGGATGAGTCATACCGACTATATTTCCGTTCCACCCGCAGGCTTCAAGGTCGTGGGCAAAACGAATACTTGCCCCGTTGCGGCAATGGAAAACGCCGAAAAAGGTTTTTACGGCGTGCAATTCCACCCCGAAGTGATGCATACGAAGCAAGGCACGGATATTTTAAGAAATTTCCTCTATAACGTGTGCAAAGTTTCGGGCGACTGGACTATGGCGAATTTCGTCAAAGAACAAGTTGCCAAAATCAAAGAAAAGTGCGGAGATAAAAAGGTGCTTTGCGCTATGAGCGGCGGCGTTGACAGCGCGGTCGCGGCAACGCTTATTCATAAGGCGGTAGGCGATAATCTTACCTGTATTTTCGTCGATCACGGTCTTTTGCGTAAAAACGAAGCCGAAGACGTATACAGAACTTTCAAAATCGAACGCGGCATGAACCTTATCAAAGCAGACGCGGCGGACAGATTTTTAGATAAACTCGCGGGCGTATCCGATCCCGAAACCAAACGCAAGATCATCGGCGGCGAGTTCATAAAAGTATTCGAAGACGAAGCGAAAAAGATAGGCAAGGTCGATTATCTCGTACAGGGCACTATCTATCCCGACGTAATCGAAAGCGGCAAGGGCAAGAGCGCGGTCATCAAATCGCACCACAACGTCGGCGGACTTCCGAGCGTAGTCGATTTCAAAGAGATTATCGAACCGCTCCGCGACCTTTTCAAAGACGAAGTGAGAAAAGTCGGTTTCGAACTCGGACTTCCCGAAGAAATCGTCATGCGCCAACCATTCCCCGGTCCGGGGCTTGCCATAAGAATTATAGGCGATATCACCCGCGAAAAGATTAAGACTTTGCAGGAAGCCGATTATATTTATAGAGAAGAAATCGCAAAAGCGGGCTTGAACAGAGAAATCTGGCAATATTTCGCAGTGCTTACCAACTGCCGTTCGGTCGGCGTTATGGGCGACAGCAGAACGTACTCTTATACGCTCGCGCTCCGCGCCGTAACCAGCGTAGACGGCATGACTGCCGATTGGGCGCGTATTCCTTACGACGTACTCGAAAAAATCTCGACGCGTATCGTAAACGAAGTACAGGACGTAAACAGAATTGTCTACGATATCACTTCCAAGCCCCCGGCAACTATCGAATGGGAATAAAATTATGAGCGAAAACGATACCCTTAACGCCCGTTGCCCTCTGTGCGGCGAAGATTTTAACGCTGCGACCACCGTCGGCGAAATCACTTGCCCCCATTGCGGACGGACGATACGCGCGTTGCAGGCAACTAAATATTACGAATCGGTTACCGAATCGGGCGAAACCGCCAAAGAAGCGCACGGCGAAGACTACCATAAGGTCAGGCTTTTAATCGACGAGTGTTACGGGCTTCTCAAAGCCGAACGCTACGACGAAGCCGAAGAAAAGGCTAACGAGGCTCTTTCCTTAACCGAAACCGACTACCGCGCCTATATGGCTATGGTAGCGGTAAAGACCAAAAATTTTACCGATCTTAAAGACGAAACTCACACCGAGTATCTCAATAAGGCTATTTCGGTTGCCGATAAAGACGAACGCGCCGACATAAAAGCGCAATATAAAAATTTCTACGAAAAGCGTAAATTCTCCGACGAAGAAATGGAAAAGTTCGTCGAAGAAACCCGTAAAGACGTAAAGCAAAGGGTAGAAAAGTCGTTGAAAGGTTCTATCCCCACGTATATGGCGACCGAAAAAACCCTGATCTGGTTGTTGATTTTCTTTCCGCTTCTTATGGCGGCGGGCGTCGCTCTCGTAATCGTCGCTCTCGCGCAGGAAACGGCTTGGATATCGATCGTCGGCGTCGCTCTCGCGATAGGCGGCTATATAACGCTTCGCGTGTGGCTTAGTTCGAAAGAAGCGGTCAAGGCGTTCAACGCTACGCTTGACCTGTACGATACGCTCGACGCGGCAGAGATGACCGACGAAAAGGCAGTGCCGCTTTATAAGGCTCTAGCCGTAGTCGCCGAAAAGTTTTCTGACAGAGTGCCCGTCGTGTCCATGAACGACGCGTTCGGCGAACTTATCAACAAGATAATCGACGCTGACTGCGAAGAAGTCAATAAATTCATGCTCGGCAACAAATTTTTCAAGAAAATGGTCGTCGAAGACGACGAAAAGGAAGAGAACTGATGGTTTACGAGATAGAAAACGAATATATGAAAGTTGCCGTCGACGTTATCGGCGCGGAACTTAAAAGCGTTTTAAGAAAAGACGGAAATATCGAACACCTCTGGCAGGGCGACGAAAAGTACTGGACGAGCAGAAGCCCGATACTTTTCCCCATAGTCGGCAGACTGTTCAACGGCAGATATTCGTTTGACGGCAAAGAATACGAGATGAACCCCCACGGGCTTTTAAGAAAATCGCAATTCACGCTCGTCGATAAAACGTGTAAAAAAATGACTTTCGCATACTCGGCAAACGACGATACTTTCGCCCGTTATCCCTTTAAGTTCGTTTTCACCGTTGAATATTCGCTCTGCAAAAATTCGCTTTCGGTTACTTACTCGGTTAAAAACGTCGGCAAAGAAAAGATGTATTTCGGCTTGGGCGGACACCCCGGCTTCAACGTTCCCTTCGACGGCGGTAAGTTCGAAGATTATTATATCGAAACGGCAACGAAAGTCGATCCGAAACGGCTTACTTTAAGCGAAAATTATCTCATGAGCGGCAACTCGGTCGATTATCCGCTCGAAAACGGCAAAGTAATGCGACTTCGCCACGATATGTTCGATAACGACGCGGTTATACTCGAAGGCGCGGGCAACGAAGTAACGCTCAAAAGCGATAAAACGAAAAAATCCGTTACAGTAAAATTCCCGAATATGCCTTTCGTGGGCTTCTGGCACGCGGTTAAAACCGACGCCCCCTACGTCTGCATAGAACCGTGGGAAAATTTGCCGTCTGTCGACGGTAAAGTCGAAAAACTCACCGATAAGCGGAATATCGGCTCTTTAGGAGCGGGTGAAACTTATAACAGTACCATAAATATAACGCTTAACTGAATAAATTTAACGCGGGCGAGCCGAATTTTCGGTTCGCCCGTTTTTTCGCAAAATTACGGCGTTACAATATATTATAAATTTTCTTGAAAAATTTTCGATAAACTATTGCAATATCTTTCGCGCAATGATATAATATACACGAAAATACAAAAGGAGGGCTGACGAATGGAAGAAAAGACCTTTTATATGTACAAAATCTCTAATCTTCTCAACATTTCAAAGATAGTTACGATTCACTATCAGAAACTCGTCAAGACCTATTCGTTTCCCAAAGAAAAACACGACTTCTGGGAGATAATTTATTGCGATAAAAACTCGATATTCGTTACGATCGAAGACGAAAAAAGGCTTCTTAAAAAGGGCGAAATAATCTTTATCGCGCCCAACAGAGTTCACGCCGTTGAGTGCGACGGAGAAAAAGACCCGAATATTTTCATAGTTAGTTTTGAATGCAAGTCGAAAACCATGGCGTATTTCGTAGATAAATGCTTCTGCGTTCCCGAAGATTTGCGGTTTTTGCTCGCTTCCATTATGAGCGAAGCGAAAAGCACTTTCGTGTTGCCCGATTTCAATCCCAATCTCGATAAACTCGTTCTTAAAAGCGATCCGAGTATAGGCGGCGGGCAGGTAATCAAAAACAATCTCGAAGAACTGTTGATAAAACTTATCCGCGTCGAAACGGCGAAGCCGACTTCGCAGGAAGTTTTCATCTCGAAAATCGAAGATTCCGACGCGTTGGAAGACGAAATCGTCAAAATTTTAGAGAACAACGTTTACGGCAACGTAACGCTCGACGCCATTTCCGACGCGCTCCATTACGGCAAAACGACGATTTGCAAGACCTTCAAAAAACGCACGGGTAAGACGATAATAAGTTATTATCTCGAACTCAAAATCGAAGAGAGCAAAAAACTTATACGCGAAAATAAGAGTTTTTCCGAAATTTCGTCGTCGCTGTGCTTCGATTCGCTTCCGCATTACACTAAAACGTTCAAGCGGATAACGACTATGACTCCGAGAGAGTACAAAAACAGCATATTGTAATAAAGTATAAAAAGAATTAAAGATTATCACTACCCATTTTTTCCGTAAAAGTTTATAATGATAATCAGAGAAACTCGTTTTTCCGTCCTGTCGGTATTCCGTCGCCGAGGCTTTGCCGAAGAATCTTCCGGGAAGTAAACGCTAATCTGCGGGCAGACGAAAAACGATTACACAGGAGATGTTTTATGAAATTCGTACCTACGCTGGACAAGCAATTCAGACCTATGTATCTCGAATTCGCGGAATACAAAAAAGAGGTTGCCGAAGCCGCAAATAAGCCTTTGAAAATCTGCGTCGAGAGAAACGACGGATATAAATACGTTTACTCTTACGATATTTTCGCTTCCGCGGATAAAGCGGACAGAAACAACCGCATGGCGGAAAGAATTATCAAGACCATTTTGTGGGTAGTCGGCGGCTATAAAATCTATATCTGCG
>USOJ01000100.1 GCA_900556195.1 uncultured Eubacteriales bacterium | reverse complement strand
ATAAAAACCATATTCAGTTTGTATTGACGGGAAATGGAAATTTTTAAGATTGCGGCTATAGGTATAACCTGTGCCATAGTAATAATTTATCTTAAAAACGTAAACGGTGAACTGGCTTCGATTGCGACGGTATGTTCGGGAGTGGTATTACTGTCGTTGACGATAGGTTACGTTGCGGATTTTTTGTCGATATTTACCGCGCTCGGCAATTATGCTGAACTTGGTAAAATTTCTATCAAAATAGTTATAAAAATCGTCGGAATATCCTATCTGGTGGAATTTACGTCCGATTTGATAGACGATTTCGGCTTAAAAAGTTTGTCGGACAAGGTTGTTTTTGCCGGCAAAATTTTAATTTTAACTACTGCTTTCCCGATTATAGAGAAATTGATTTCGACGGTAACGGAGTTGTTATGAAACGAAAATCGTTAATTATAATATTCGTTGCCGTCTTATTTACGGCGTTTTTTACTTGTAATTTTATTACAGTCAAAGCCGACGGGCAAAAGGACGTAGAGAAAGAACTTAATGAAAATATCGATAAAATTATCGGGGATATAGATTTCAGCGAATTAGACGAGTATATTAAAGACGTAGACGAAGACATCGTTTCGCAGTCAAACGTGTCGGCATTATTGAAAAAACTAATAAAAGGCGAAGGAATCGGCGAGTACGATAACGTTTTTAAGTATTTGTTTTCTTTGATTTTCAGTGGAATTAAGGAAAAATTACCCCTATTTATTTCGCTTTTCGTAATTTTGGTCGTCTGTTCCGTTACGGGGTGTTTCGGCTCTGATAAACTTGAAGGCGCAGGCGAACTTACGAGACTTATAGGATTTTCGATAGTCGCGTGCATAGTTGTTTCGGTTAGTGCCTCGGTTGTCGCTTCGGCAAAATCTACGTGCGAACGAATAGTAAAAATAGTTCAAAGTTGTTTTCCGTTTCTTTTGGCGTTTATTACCGCTTCGGGCGGAACCGCGCAGTCGGCGGTTTACTCGCCGTCGACACTGTTTATTCAAAACTTTACTACCGCGTTTATTTGCAAAATAACTTTTCCGTGCGTAACGGCAATGCTTGCTTTGTCTATCGTTTCAAATATAAGTAAAGAAATAAAAATTAAGGGTTTTATTGAGTTTTTATCGGGTTTTATGAAATGGGGAATAGGTCTGGTCGGCGCAGTGTTCACTATTTTTACGGCTGTTAAAGGGTTCAGCGCGGGGGTTATTGACGGTATAGGGATAAGAACGCTTAAATATGCCGTAGGGTCTTCGATTCCGCTCGTAGGCGGTATACTAAGCGGCGGTGCCGACGTTATATTATCTGCCGTTACTCTGACTAAAAACGCATTTGGAATTTTAATTTTAATACTCGTATTCGGCGCGGTAATAAAACCAGTCGTAGAAATAGCGGCGTTGACTTTATCTTTACGATTACTTGGCGCGATAACTCAACCTATAACCGACGAAAGAACGTATTCTTTTATCAAATCGTGCGTTTCCGCGCTTAATCACGCTCTTGCCGGGGTGATTCTCGTTGCCGTTATGTACATCGTAAACGTGATAGTAATAATTGCGGCTTCGGGAGTGATTTAAGTTGAATAAAGGATATTTTGCCCTTATAGCGGCCGGATGCGTGTTTTTATCCGTCGCGCAGTTGATTTTGCCGAAAGGTAAAATGAACAAGTGCGTAACGTGTTTATTGTCGGCTTGTTTTGCTTTGATTGTAATCAGCCCGTTCGCCAAAGGCGGAGATTTATTTTCGTCGAATATTTTTGATTATGAAGCCGAGCCCGTCGGGAATTACGACGTTGTTACAAGTATAGACGATTATTTGGCTGAAGAATACGCGGAAACTTATAAAAAGTTGCTTTTGCAATCGGATATAGTCGCAGAAAGCGTAAAGGTCGAATTTTGTCGGGCAAAACTTCAAAAAATACGCGTATATTTAAGCAATTTAGTCATTATCGATGATGACGGGAGTATAAATAGTAACGTAATAGCCGATTACGTTGCGGACGTTTTGAGCGTTGACTCCGATAAGGTTGAAATCTATGTCTGACGAAAAATCGAAATTCGGGTTTAAGATAAAAAAAGAATACTTGCTTATTATCGCCGTAATAATCGCGGCTGTAATCTTCGCAATCGTCGGCGTTAAAAAACCGACTACTACGACAACTGCCGTTACGGTTGAAAAGAGCGAGACCGAACGATACGTAGAAAATCTTGAAAACAAGTTAAGCGGTACGTTATCGGGAGTTAAAAACGCGGGAAAAGTTTCCGTTCTTATAACGGTTGACGGTTGTATAGAGATGATTTACGCTACGGATGAAAAAATCGTGGAAGAAAACGGTAAAAAAACCGTTACGACGACTATCGTTACGTCGGCCGGGAAACCTATGGAAATCGGCAAAAAATATCCCGATATAATCGGCGTGGTCGTAGTGGCGAGCGGAGCCGACAACATAGAAGTCAAAATGGCTCTGTTGGATGCGGTTACTACGAGTCTTAAAATATCTTGTAATAAAGTGCAAATTTTAGCACGTTAAAAAGGAGTAAAAATATGTCAAAGAAAAAGAAGGTAGTCATACTCACTTGTATGATAGCGTTGCTCGTAACCACTGCGGTTCTCAACTTCGTCTTGTCGTCTAACGTGGTAGGTGCGAACGATGCAGTCGCGCCTACGGCAAGTTACTTCACCGAAGTAAGAAATACCCGTAACACGTCGAGAAACAAACAACTCGCTCAGATCGACCAGATTCTTGCGTCCGAAGACGCAGACGCTACGACGAAAAAAGAAGCGCTCGATATGAAGTTGAAACTCTCTAAAATCACCGAACAGGAAAACCTGCTCGAAAGCCTTATAAAAAGTAAAGGGTACAGCGAAGTTGCGGTAACCGTCGGATTGTCTTCCGACAACGTAAGCGTTATAGTTAAAGACGCAGATTTTACACAAGACGACGCTATCATAATTTATACGATATGTCATAACGAAATCAACGCTTCGCCCGAAAACGTATACGTTCAGGCAATCGCATGATTTACGGGGCAAAAAACGAATAAATTTAAATTTCGGTTATGCTTTTGCATAAAATCACTTTTCAAAATCGATTATATGTGATATAATCGTATGCGTAGAGAGGTGCGCAATGTATAAAGGTAACGCCGATAATTCCGGTAAAGGAAAAATCGTTTACAACACCGGCATAGTAAAAGGAATAGTCAGGCTCGCCGTCGAAGACGTTGCGGGGGTCGCGATAAAGGACAAAAAATCGTCGAAAAAGAATTCCGATTGCATTAAAGTCGAGGTTTTAAGCGGTAATATCAACGTAAACGTTTCGGTAGAAGTGTATTACGGTTACAGTATTCCGGACGTAGTGTACAACATTCAGAAAAACATTAAACACAGCGTGGAATCTATGTCGAAATACAAAATCGGAAACGTCGACGTCAAAGTAGAAGGCGTTTTGTTCTCCGAAGAAAAGACGATAGACTAACCGATAACGAAGCGCGTTCCGTTCATTTATGGCGGGACGCTTTTTGCCATCGAAAAATAAAGGATATTTACAATGAGAAGAGATGCGAGAGAGGCGGCGTACAAAATTCTTTACGCCGAACATTTTAACGATAACCCGTCGGAAGATTTCAGAAAAGAAATTTTTGCCGAACATAAATTAAACGAAAAGGATATCGCTTTTGCGGAAAATTTGCTTGGCGCAATTGCGGAAAACGGCGAAGAAATAAATTCGATCATTTCATCGTACGCAAAAGGGTATAAGATCGAAAGATTATACGCTACCGATAAATGCGCGTTGTCGCTTGCCGTTGCCGAACTTAAATACTTTGACGATATTCCTCCGGTCGTTTCGATCGACGAGGCGTTGTATCTCGTCAGAAAGTATTCAACAGATGAAAGTCTCAATTTTGTAAACGGTGTTCTTGCCGCTCTCAAAAAGGATCTGGAGGCGTAACGGATGGCGATAATAGACGGTAAACTCGTATCTTCCGTTTTACGTGAAGAATTGAAAAAAAATATCGCCCGCGCAAACGAAAAGTACGGAAAGGTTTTTAAGTTGACCGTTATAATCGCGGGCAACGATCCTGCCTCCGAAATTTACGTCCGGAATAAAGAAAAGGCTTGTTTGTCGGTAGGGATCGTATCGGATACGATAAAATTACCCGAAAACGTTACGAACGAAGAATTGCAAAAAGTAGTGTCCGCCGCCGCAAACGACGAAACCGTAGACGGTATACTCGTGCAGTTACCTCTCCCGAAGGGCTTGGATGAGACTGCCGCGCTGGCGTTGATTCCGCCCGAAAAGGACGTGGACGGATTTTCCGAAGTAAATATCGGCAGGCTTACGCAATTTAAGAAAGGTTCTTCAAGAGCGTGCACCCCTGCGGGAATGATGAAATTACTTGATTATTACGGAGTCGAACTCGAAGGTAAACACGCCGTAGTCGTCGGAAGGAGCAATATCGTAGGCAAACCTATGGCTTTGATGTTGCTTGAAAGAAATTGCACGGTTACGATTTGCCACAGCAAAACCAAAGACTTGCAAAAATATACGAAAGAGGCGGATATTCTAGTTTGCGCGGTCGGGCGCAAACATCTGATCACTGCTGATATGGTAAAAGAAGGCGCGGTCGTTCTCGACGCCGGTATAAACAGGGGAGAGGACAAAAAAATATACGGCGACGTCGATTTTGACGCGGTATGCGATAAAGTCGATCTTATTACTCCCGTTCCCGGCGGCGTCGGGCCTATGACGATTACCACGCTTTTATTGAACACATACGAAGCGGGTTTAAGGAAAATCAAAAATGCGTAATGCTAATTATAGTGCGGCATACGACGGGTATTTAGCCGAATTTAACGCTTATGCAGACGAAATTTTTAATAAATTGCCCGAAAATACGCTTACTAACGCTATGAAGTATAGTTTTTTTGCCGGCGGTAAGCGGGTAAGACCGGTTATAATGATCGCTTCTGCCGAGAAACTCGGCGGAGACGTAAAAAAAATTCTGCCGTTTGCGTTCGCGCTTGAATGTATTCATACGTATTCGCTCGTTCACGACGATTTGCCCGCGATCGATAACGACGTTTTGCGGCGCGGAAAGCCGACTTGCCATATTGCTTACGACGAAGCGACGGCGGTGCTCGCGGGCGACGGTTTACTTAATTTCGCTTTCGAACATTTGCTTGGCAACGTTACTACCGATAGGGATATAAAGGCTGCTAAAACTATCGCCGAATATGCGGGGTACGGCGGTATGCTCGGCGGACAAGCCGCAGACGTAGAACACGAAAAGCGAAAAGATTGCGG
>USOJ01000099.1 GCA_900556195.1 uncultured Eubacteriales bacterium | reverse complement strand
GAAGTCAAAAAAGGCCAGCCTATAATTTCGGGGCAGTACGTGCACGACGACAAGACGATAAAAACTTACGCTCTCGGCGAAGCGGTTATCGAAACGAAGTTCGTATACGAATACGAATCGGCGGGCAAAGGCAAGCAATACGAAAACAGAGCGGTCGCGCTCGGCAAGGCGAAACTCGGCGAAACGGAAATTATTTCGACTGCGGTCGAACTCGACGAGTCGGGAGAGAAGATTATTTACAGGGCGATTTTTACGGTCGCGGTAACGGTTAAATAAACGGAGTATAAGTATGGCGGATATATCTGTTACGGTCAATATGGGCAATCTTAAAGATTTGTCTGCGCTTCTCGGCGTACTGGACGAAAATCTTAACGTAATCGCCCGCGAGACGGGAGTTACGACCTACGTCGAAGGTACGAAGATAAAACTCGTCGGATCGGAAGAGAACGTAAGACTTGCCGAAACGGTCGTTACCAAACTCGGCGATATAGTCAAGGCGGGCGAACCTATCGACAAAACGCGCATAATCTATTGCGTGGAACTCGCGAAAGAAGGCAACGCCGAAGGCATAGAAAAAGTAATGTCGGGCGTTGTGGCGATTACTTCGCGCGGCAAACAGATTAAATGCAAGACCGTCGGGCAGAAAAAATACGTAGACGCGATAAAGAAAAACACGGTGGTTTTCGGCGTCGGTCCTGCGGGAACGGGTAAGACTTATCTTGCGGTCGCGCTTGCGGTTTCGGCGTTCAAAAACAAAGAGGTCGAAAAAATCATACTGACCCGCCCCGCGGTCGAAGCGGGTGAAAAACTCGGATTTTTACCGGGCGATTTGCAGAATAAAGTAGACCCTTATCTTCGTCCGCTGTACGACGCCTTGCAGGAAATGCTCGGCATGGACGGATATCTGAAACTTATCGAAAGAGGGGTTATAGAAATCGCTCCGCTCGCGTACATGCGCGGCAGAACGCTTTCCGACGCGTTTATAATTTTAGACGAAGCGCAGAACACGACGAAAGAGCAGATGAAAATGTTCCTGACCCGTATGGGCGACGGAAGTAAAATGGTAATAACGGGCGATCTTACGCAGATAGACCTGCCCGAAGGCAAAAAGAGCGGACTTAAACACGCCACGACGATACTTAAAAACGTAAACGGAATAGGCATAATCAACCTTACCGCGTCGGACGTAGTAAGACACTCGCTCGTTATGGAAATAATCCGCGCTTACGAGCGCGCCGAAAAGGAATCGGCAAAACAAGGAAGCAATGAAAAGCACTAACGAAAAACTTATCAGATGGGAAAAGTCGGATTTTGCGCGGGTGATATCGTATTTTGCGATACACACGGCGATAATCATGTTCTTATTCCTGTTCGCGCTTGCTTTAAGCGCAAACTTCGATATGTCGCTGATGTGGCAGCATTTACTCGGTAACGGCGTTTTAGGAACGGTTTTCTATCTCGTCATATCGGTATGCCTTTTATCGTGCGGCGTGTTTCTGTACTTCTGGTTCGAAGACAGAGATTTTCTGTACTACGGCAAAAACGTAAACATGTTGTTCGTGATACTCGAAGTATCCATGTTAATGAGTTTCGCCGTAGGCAAATGGCGCAGCGTTTACGCCCGTCCGTTCGCGCTGTGCGCGCTGCTCGTGCTTATGGTATCGGACAGGCGTAAAGCGATGTTTATGAATTGTATAATATGCCTGCTCGTGTTTATGTCCGACGCATTCGTGTCTATCGACTTAAACGAAGACAGATCGTTATACGCGACGCTCGTCATCGGATTTATCACGAGTAATATGGCGATTTATCTCGTCGACGGACAAGGCGCGAGATTCAAGGTTTTGCTTCTCGGCTTGCCGATTGCAATCCCCGTAGTCTGTTCCTGTCTGCTTCTCAACGTAGATACCGTCGCGGTAAAGTGGGCGGACTATCTTATCGACGGTTTCGCTTCGGGGTTTCTGTCGGTTATACTCATGACTCTCTGGCTGCCGCTTTTCGAAGAAGTCTTTTCCGCGCTTACTAACTACCGTCTGTCGGAACTTACGGACCATAAAGCGCCGCTTATCAAGGCTCTTATCGATACGGCTCCCGGAACGTTCAATCACTCGGTCGCGCTTTCGACTCTGGCTGAAAGTTGCGCCACGGCGATAGGCGAAAACCCCCTTCTCGCAAGAGCGTGCGCCTACTATCACGACGTCGGTAAACTCAAAAACCCCGAATTTTTCACCGAAAATCAGACGGGCAGAAACCTTCACGACGAACTCACGCCCGAACTTTCGACCGAAATCATACGCTCGCACGCCAAAGACGGCTACGACATTATATTAAAATATCACTTGCCTAAAATACTCGCCGACGTCGCGCTTCAACACCACGGCACTCTGCCGATAAGGTATTTTTACGTAAAGGCGACTAAGTACACCGACGGCGAACTCGATATCGCGAAATTCTCCTATGCGGGACCCAAGCCTCAGACCAAAATTGCGGCTATCATAATGATTGCGGACGGCTGCGAAGCGAAGGTCAGAACGCTAAAAGACCGCACGGCGGACAAGGTTGAACAGGCGGTAAGAGATATAATCGAAGAGAGAATGTCGTTCGGTCAGTTCGACGAATGCGATCTTACGATGAAAGACATAGACGTTATCCGCCATACGATAACCCGCGCTCTGGCGGGCATTTACCACGGAAGGGTAGAATACCCCAAACTTAAAATAGGTAACCGCAACTGATTGCGTTTCGGTTGCAAAACGGAGAAAGACGATGAATAATCTTTTGGTTTATTGCGAAGACGAAGAAGGGAAGAATTACCCCTTGCAGGCGGTAGCCGATGCGGCGGATAAAATACTTGAACAAACCGCTCCGCTCGCGATAGAAATCGCTTTCGTCGGCGAAGACGAAATACGAACGCTTAACAGGGATAAACGGGGTAAAGACTCCGTTACCGACGTGTTGTCTTTCCCTTACTACGACGGAATAAGATATAAAACGCTCGATATAAACGACTACGCGGGCAACGTCGACGAAGAAGACGGCAGACTGCTCGTCGGCAGTATCTGCGTCTGCGAAAAGCGGGCGAAAGAACAAGCCGCGGACTTCGGTCATTCGGTAAATCGCGAAGTCTGCTATCTCGTCGCGCACGGAATATTGCATTGTTTCGGTTACGACCATATCGAGAAAAACGACGAAGAAGAAATGACCGCGCTTGCCGAAAAAATCATGTCGGCGGCGGGGATAGAAAGGAACTTATGAAAAGCGGAACGGTTGCCGTGGTAGGCAGATCGAACGCGGGTAAATCCACGCTCGTGAACGTACTCGTCGGCGAAAAAATATCCATAACTTCACCCAAACCGCAGACTACGAGAGATCGTATCTACGGCGTTTTGACCACCGACGATTATCAGATAGTTTTCGAAGATACGCCGGGGCTTTATAAGGCGAAAAACGCGCTTAATTCCCGCATGCAGCGAGAAGCCGTTTCTACCGCGAAAGACTGCGACGTCATATTGTTCGTCGTCGACGGACACGCCGGCGTCAGCGAAGAAGACGTGGCGACGGCTAAAAAATATTGCTCGCTCGGCGTGCCGACTATAATCGCGGTTTCAAAAACGGATATAACCGATAAAAACAGGATGCCCGAAAATTTAATCGCGCTGTCCGAAACGGGCGCGAGCGAGATCGTTCCCGTATCTGCGAGAAAGGGCAAAAACGTAAAAGAACTGATTACTGTTTTGCTTAAATATATGCCGGACGGCGAGTACGTTTTTAACCCCGACGCCGTTTCGGATAAAAGCGAAAAGTTTATGGTCGGCGAACTCATGCGCGAAAAAATCCTGCTCAAATACGATAAAGAAATTCCGCACGGAGTTGCGGTAGTCGTAAACGAATTTTCACGCCGCGACGACGGAATATACGATATAGATCTCGACATAGTCTGCGAAAAACCCAACCATAAGGCGATTATCATAGGCAAAGGCGGACAAGCCCTGAAAGAAGTCTCGTCTTTCGCGAGAGAATCTATGGAAAATTTTCTCGGCGCGAAAGTCTACCTTAAAACCTACGTGAAGGTAAAAGAAAACTGGCGCGACCGCGCGGACCTGCTCGACCAATACGGTTACGGCAAAAAAGACTGACCGTATAAAAACGCGAATCGGGCGCAAGATAGGGGTATGAAAACTCCTGAAAAAATCGCGTGGGAACTCTTTGAAAAAACGGGTAAACCGGGTTACTATATGCTTTACAGAAAACTGAAAGGCGAAGACGAAATAACGAAAGACTGAAATGGAAGTAAAGGTAAACGGAGTAACGCTTTCGGCGGTGAATTATAAAGAAAGCGACAGAATTTTGAACGTGTTTACTCTCGAAAGGGGTAAAATCACGGTGAACGCGCGCGGCGTGAGAAAAGCCACCGCGAGAATGAAGGCGTTATCCGAACCCTTCTGTTTCGCCGAAGCCGTTTTAGCCGAAAAAAACGGCAGATTTACCGCGACCGAGGTCAACGTTTTCGATACTTTTTATCCGCTTCGGACAGACGTGAAAAAGTATTACGCGGGGCTTTGCGCGCTTGAATTTACCAACGCGTTTTTCCCCGAAGAAACCGTTTCGGAAGAACAGTTCGCTCTGCTCGTAAAATATTTGAAAAAGTTGAGCGAAGAGGGCTGCGAGGCGGAAAGTCTGCTCGTCGAGTTTTTGATAAAATCGGTAAGAATAAGCGGGTACGCTCTCGACTTTTCGGTGTGTCCGCGGTGCGGAAAAGAGATTAAAAGCCGCGCTTATTTTTCGGTTTCCGCAGGCGGCGTGGTGTGCGAAAAATGTGTCCGCAACGGCGATAAAGAATTTTCTTACGCCACTTACGACTGTCTTAAAAAACTTGCTTGCGGCGAAGACGTAAGAGATACCGCCGCTTCGGAAACGATAAAAAATTGTCTCAAATTTTTTGCGTATTACGTGTCGTCGGTTGCGGGCGTAACCTTAAAATGCCTGCCGCAACTCATATCGTTAGGATAATCCGGAAATAAACGGCCGTTGGTTGCCGACAAAAGGAGTAAAATATGGACGATTGTTTGTTTTGTAAATTCGCCAAAGGCGAAATTCCCGTAAACAAGGTTTACGAAGACGAAGATTTTATCGTTATAAGAGATATAAATCCTCAGGCTAAAAATCATTTTCTGGCTATACCAAAAACGCATTTCAAGTTGTTGTCTGAAATGAGCGAAAACGACGCCGAACGCCTTAAAAGAATACTTAAAAAAATTCCGACTCTCGAAAAAGAGTTGGAACTTAAAAACGGTTACAGGCTCGTTATAAATCAGGGCGACGACGCCGGGCAGACCGTTCCGCACCTGCATATACATATTCTTTCGGGACAAAAAATGGGTTGGCAACCCGCGTAACGCGTTAAAATCGAGTCCGCAGGT
>USOJ01000098.1 GCA_900556195.1 uncultured Eubacteriales bacterium | reverse complement strand
CTCTTCGTTTTTGCTCCTTTACCCGAAATCCCCTGCGGAAACTGCGGTAAAAGACGGCTTCAGAAATCCGTAATATTAAAATCGGATAAATACCGTGCACATAACGGAAATATACGCGGCGTACACGCAAAGCGACAATATCCCCTGCCAGCGGCTTATCTTTTGAGATATGAGCGTCGGAACGAGAATTATCGCCGAAATACACAGGCACACCGGCAAATCGAGGTAAATATTCTGCGCGATAAACGGCACGGCTTTACCGCCGATAAGAGAACAGAGCGGAAGAATAACGCTTAAATCGATTATATTCGCTCCGATAATGTTACCGACAGACAACGCCCCCTGTTTTTTGATTATGGCGGTTATCGCCGTAACGAGTTCGGGCAGCGACGTGCCTATCGCGATGAAAATCGCCGAAACTATCGGTACGGGTATATGCATAAGGTCGGCGGCTATTATTTCGCCGTTATCCACGAGGAATATCGCGCCGAACGCGGTCATCGCCGCGCCGACTACGAATTTTACGATATTTACCGTAACCGTCTTTTTGTTTGCGACGGGTTTTTCTTCCTTTTCTCCGTGTTCGTCGCCTTTAAGCATGGCTGCTTTCGCGTCTTTTACGTTGAAGAACATAAAAGCGACGTAGATTACGATTAAAAGCACCGACCCGCCCCAACTCAGTTCGCCGAAAAATCCGAACACTACGAGAACGAGCGCGGACGACAGCATAAGCAGGGCTTTTAACATAAAATCTTTTCTGTCCGTCCGACCGGGACAAGCCACCATAAGTATCGCGAAGATAAGCCCCAGATTCGCCGTAACCGAACCGACGGCGTTGCCTATCGCCATACTCGTGTCGCCGTTGCCCGCCGCGATCAGCGAAACGAGCAGTTCGGGTAGAGTGGTCGCGAACGACACTACCGTCGCGCCGACGAGTATTTTCGGTATACCCGAAACTTCCGCTATCCAGGTTGCGGCGTCGACGAAGAAATCCCCGCCCTTTACTATTAAAACGAGTCCGACCAGAAACAACGGTATCGCAAGATAAGGCGAAACCGATAAAATCGCTTCTTTCAACATTTTTCTTTCGTACTTCCCGTAATTTTATCCGATAATCTCTTTCGCGAGAGATCTGATTTGTTCTTCGTTTTCTTCGCTTACCGCGCCGACGATTTTAACCGTTGTCGGATAAAACTCTATATTTTCGGAATTTTCAAACGCCGCGCGCATGATTTTGGCCGCCGTGGGCGCCCACGAGCCGTTTTCGATAAGTCCGATTTTTCGGTTTTTATAATTCCTTTCGGTAAGCGCGTTTATGAAGTTTTGCATAAACGGGAAAATCGAAGCGTTATAAGTGGTCGTAGCAAGGACGAGTTTCCCGTATCTGAACGCGTCTTCGACCGCTTCGGATTCGTCGCATCTCGCCAGATCGTGAACGGCGACTTTTACCCCCGCTTTTTCGATTTCTTCTTTAAGTAACTTCACCGCTTTTTCGGTATGACCGTAAACCGAAGTATACGCGATCGTAACGCCTTCGCTTTCGATGCCGTAAGACGACCACGTGTTATACAAACCGAGATAATATCCGAGATTTTCGGTGAGCAACGGACCGTGAAGCGGCAAGATCTTTTCTATGTCGAGCGCAGCCGCTTTTTTAAGTAAATTCTGCGCCTGAACGCCGTATTTGCCGACTATGCCGAAGTAATATCTTCTCGCTTCGCACGCCCAGTCGGCTTTTACGTCGAACGCGCCGAACTTGCCGAACGCGTCGGCTGAAAAGAGCAATTTTTCGCTGCTTTCGTAAGCGACGATAACTTCGGGCCAATGCACCATGGGCGCGCCGACGAACGTGAGTTCGTGTTTGCCGAGGTTAAGTTTATCGCCCTCTTTCACGACTATTCGTCTGTCCGTAAACTCGTCGCCGAAATAGGCTTTCATCATTCTGAACGCCGCGGCGGACGAAACTATCTTCGCGTCTTTATAAACGCCCGCGAACTTCGCTATATTAGCCGAATGGTCGGGTTCCATATGCAACACGACGAGATAATCGGGAGTTCTGCCGTTTAATTCGTTTTTAAGATTGTCAAGCCATTCGTCGCCGAATTTTTTATCTACGGTATCGAATACCGCGATTTTTTCGTCGAGTATAGCGTAGGAGTTGTACGCCATTCCGTCGGGAACTTCGTACTGACCTTCGAAAAGGTCGAGATCGTGATCGCTTACGCCTATATAGCGTACGTCTTGGGTAATTTTCATATCGTACCTTCTATAGTAAATTTTTTATCGTTCAAATAGTAAAGCGGCGAATTTTCGGCAAACCCGAGCGTTATTTCGGTAGCCGTCAACAGTTGATATTTCGCCTTATAGCGGCGGTTTATCTCTTCTTTGCCGTACTTTCCGTCGCCGATTATAAAATGCCCCGTAAAGGCGAGATGCGGCCTTATCTGGTGAGTTCTGCCCGTTATAAGTCCGACCCTTAAAACCGAAGTTTCTCCGTCGCTTGACAGAACTTCGTAGTCGGTTATTATCTTTTCATAGCCTTTTTTCGGCGTTGCCGAAATTTCGACTTTCGCCGCCTTTTCGTCCTTTTTAAGGTAAGCCGTAAGCCTGTCCTTGCGTTTAGGCATAACGCCGTAAACGGTAGCCGTATAACGCTTGTCGAACGTCCTGTTTTTAAGTCCGTCGAACAATTCGCCGTAAGCAATATCGTTGAGCGCGAAAAGCGTTATTCCGTCGGTATTGCGGTCTAATCTGTGAGTAAAAATCGCGCTTTCGTATTTTTCTTTCACCGCGTTATAAAAATCTTCCGACGTAACGCCTTTGGGCTTGTACGCCACGAGAATATTATCGTCTTTATACAAAACTTTTATTTCGATTTTTTTGTCTTCGCCGTCGTAGTAGACCGTTATTTCGTCACCCTTTTGGGTTTTTACGTCTTTATTTACCCGCCCGCCGTTTACTTTAACGTCCTTTTCGCGCAGTAATTTCATAATCTTTCCGTAAGTGATTTTATCCCCGTAAAAGCGAGAAATTTCCTTTATTAAATTGTCGCCCAAAGAGTAAAATTTCTTCATACGAAAAGCCCGAAAAGCAGATATATAAGATGCGAAAATATCACGGCGTATAAAAGTTGCAACGCCGCCGACAACGCCGTTTTTTTAATTCCTATCGCCTTTTTCATGGCGAAAAGCGCGGTTACGCACGGCGTGTAAAGATAAGTGAAAGCCACCAGCCCGACGCCTTGCGCCGTCGTAAGATTTATCCCCGCCGGAAAAAGCAGAAACAAAGTCGACGCTACGCTCTCTTTGGCGAAAATTCCGCCGATCAGGGCCGCCGGAAACCGCCAGTCTTTTATGCCCAGCGGATACAGCAGGAACGAAAGAGCCTTACCCGCGTAAGCGAGAAGCGACTCGTCCGCCCGGTCCGCGCCGACGTAACGCATATCGGGCGATACCGACCGCAGAACGTAAAACGCGACAGACACGAGAAGCACCACGCTTCCGAGTTTTATTATAAACGATGTAAGCGTTTTTAGCAAGGATTTTAACGAAGAAGACAAATTCGGCCGACGAAAATTCGCGATTTCGGCGGCAATAGGCCGCGGCTTTCGTTTTATAACCGTTTTATACAGGATAAACGAATACAGAAGCGGCAAGGTCGCCGATAAAATATAGATTACCGACAGAACGAGAAAGGCGTACCCCTTAAAGACTTTGACGGCGATAAACGAATACACGGGGGTACGCGCCGAGCAACTTACGAACGGCAGGCAGAGTATCGTTCTCTTTTTTATTCCGTCGTCGCCTATCGACGAAGAAGAAGCCGCGGCGAGCGCGGTACAACCGTAACCGCTCATAAGCGTATAAATCGCCCTGCCGCCCGAACCGACCTTGCTTAAAACGCCGTCGCAAAAGGCTTGCGCGTAAGATAAAAACCCGCACGCGTCAAGCGTATCCCGACAAAACGACAATACCGCGATCTGCGGCAGAAATTCGAGTACGGAAAACGTTCCGCCGATTATCCCCTCGGTAATCAAACCGAGTATAAACGGCGAAACCCTGCCCGATAAGGCGGTTATCACCATTTTAGTTAATTTAACGCCCAGATAGTCGGTAAAAAATCTGCCCGCGTAAGTCGCGGGCGAATACCGCCCGAACGCAAGATAAAAAGTGAGAAAAACCGCGACTAAAAAGCACGAACAACCGAAAATCGGATTGTATTTTATTCCGTCGGCGTTCGTCTTCGGGTATACGACGTAGTCCTCGTTTCCGTCGCCCTTTCTCGGGCTTTCGACGCTTAAAAGTCGTGCTTTGAATTTTTCGACGTCGGTTTTATCGATCGCTTCGCCCGTAAAAACGGGAACTCCGAGCGACGAAGAAAGTTTGTCCGCAAAGATTTTCCCGCCCCGCTTTTCAAATTCCTTTACGAGATTGACGAACAGAATTACGGGCTTGCCGTAGGCTTTTATCTCTCTTACGAGCCTTGCCGTCCGTTTTACGGTTTTCGCCTCGGTAACGATGACGATTATATCGTAATCGCCCTTTACGAGAAATTTTTCGGCGACCGATTCTTCGTTTTCGCTGCCGCGAACGGTATACAACCCCGGCAAATCCACAAGCGAAACCCGATTGCCGTCGAGATCGAAACTCCCCTCGCCTTCGTCCACGGTTACGCCGTGCCAATTACCCACCCTTCGGCTTTCGCCCGTAAGCGAATTGAACAGCGTAGACTTACCCGCGTTTGGGTTACCCGCAAGAACTATTCGCATAGGCTCACCGTTATTTTTTCGGCGTATTCTCTGCCGATAGCGATAACCGCCCCTTCGCATACGATAAGGGCGGTCGTTTTTGCGAAAAACCTTACGACTTCGACCGTCGCGTTCTCGGAAATTCCGAGTTCCCACAGTCTTGCCTTGTCTTCGCTTTCAAGATTTATATTCAGAATTTTAACTTTTTTTCTATGCGGGCAATCGATAAGCGTCATACGCTATTTTATGCCGTCGATTGCCGAAATACGACGGTTTTTCGCTCGCCGTTATTTCACGTTTGAATACTGTCATTGCGAGACACCTTGCGGGTCGTGGCGACCCTGCCTAAGGTTGCCACGACCCATAAAGGGTCTCGCAAAGACGAAAAACGATTATTAAGCAATTAAGGGTATTTCTCGTCGGAAGACGAGAAAAGGGGTACCCCTTGCCGCCGTTTTTCGGGCGGCGGTTCGTTATATTTCGGTTATTTCTCCGCTTTATTTTTTATAGCAATTCATTATAACATATTTCACTTGACGAAGTCAAATGCATTTGATAAATAAATTAAAAAATCGTGAAAAATTAGGACAGAATACGACTTATCAATAGAAAAAATCAAAAATTTCACGACGCTGATTTCGGGTAGAAAAAAGCCGAGGCGGAACGCTTGAATAGCGTTCCGCCTCGGCAGTAAGGAGGGTTT
>USOJ01000097.1 GCA_900556195.1 uncultured Eubacteriales bacterium | reverse complement strand
GCATTCAAGGCATCTCAGCGCGCAGGCGCGGTACATTGCGCCCGTATCGAGATACAAAATATCGAGTTTATTCGCGATTGCCTTTGCAACGGTGCTCTTACCGCTTCCGGCAGGTCCGTCTAACGCTATATTTAACATGTTACTCCTTTTCTTTCGCGTTGCCCGCGACGTATCCCGTAGCCATCGCAACGGTTATGTTAAAGCCGCCCGTAAGAGCGTCTACGTCGAGTACTTCGCCGGCAAAATACAAGCCTTTTACGAGTTTACTCTCCATCGTGGTCGGATCGACGTCTTTTACGTCGACTCCGCCGCTCGTAACGATCGCTTCTTCGATTCCGCGAAGCGATGCCGGATAAAATTCGAAGTTTTTAACGGTTCGTACGATTTTAAGCCTGTCCGACTTTTTAAGATCGGACGTTTTAATATTTCCACTTATACCCGCTTTGTCGAGAATTACGGGAATAAAGGCGTGAAGCAATAAATCGACGAGCGAATTCGATAGTGTTTTACCTTTATATTTTTCGAAATCGCGTAACAATCTTGCGTCGAGTTGTTCTTCGCTTAACGCGGGTTTAAGGTCGATAGAAAATACTACGTCGTTTAAGTTTACTTTGTTTAGGTAACTCGAGGCGGAAATAACTACAGGACCGGAAATTCCGAAGTGAGTAAAAAGCGGCTCTCCGAAATCGCCATATACTTTTTTGCCGTTGATTTTCGCCGTAAAGGTTACGTTTTTCAGAGATATTCCCTGCAATTTTTTGAAAAAGTCGCCTTTAAGATTAAATCCGCATAAGGCGGGCTTAATTGCGGTTATTTTATGCCCCAGCGACTTTGCGAATCGGTATCCGTCGCCCGTAGAACCCGTCGAAGAATAACTCATTCCGCCCGTACAGACTATGACGGCGTCGCAAACGTATTCGCCTCTGTCGGTAATCGCTTTTGTGATTTTGCCGTCGCGAGAAATTATTTCCCCGACTGTTTCGCCGTAATGAATTTTAACGCCCGCTTCCGCGCAATAAGATACAAGCGCCTTCGTTATGTCGCTTGCTTTGTCGCTCGTCGGAAAAACTCTGTTTCCTCTTTCGGTCTTTAAGTCTACTTTCTTTTGCAAAAAATCTATAATAGCCGAAGGCGGGAATTTGGATATTGCCCCGCGCATAAAACGGGCGTTGGTTACTACGTTATCGAGAAAAGTTTCACGGTCGCAATCGTTCGTTACGTTACAACGCCCTTTGCCCGTTATGTAGAGTTTTTTACCCGCTTTTTCGTTTTTTTCTATCAAAATTACGTCGTCGCCGTTTATCGCCCTGAAATACGCGGAAACAAGTCCCGCGGGGCCCGCGCCGACGACTATAGTCGTTCTCACAAGTCAATATCCTTGAAATTTTTCATAGCCGCGTAGTCCGTTCTGTCGTATAAAACCGGAGTAACCGTTACGTAACCTTTATTAGACAAAACGACGTCGCAATTCTCGTCTTGCTTCGTATCGACGGGTTCTCCTATGAGCCTATAAGTGCCGTCGTCGTTTTTAACGTAAGAATCTGAATATTTTTGTATTCCTATCGACGCGAATTTTACTCCTTTGGGGGCGTAATTAGGCAAATTTACGTTCAAAGCGTATTCCGTAGACGATAATTCGGCTACTTTATCGAATATTTTTTCTATAACGGCGGCATTCGCCGAAAAATCGAAATCTTTTCTGCCCGTATTCGAGAAAGCGATAGATTTCAACCCTAAAAAGTTTGCTTCCACGGCTGCTGCCACCGTCCCGGAATACATAATATCGCTACCGAGATTATTGCCCATATTTATGCCGGAGCATACCATATCGAACTTTTCGTCGGTAAAGTAATGAAGAGCGAATTTAACGCAGTCGGCAGGCGTACCGCTTACCGTATACGCGTCGAAATCGTCGCTTACTTTGACTTCTTTGAAAATAAGGTTTTTAGAAATAGTCAAAGAATGAGAAAATGCCGAACGATTTCCGTCCGGCGCCACGATAGTAACTTTATGTCGTTTAGACAGAACTTTTGCGAGGGTTTTTATACCCTCGCTTTCAATTCCGTCGTCGTTTGCGACTAATATTCTCATACGGGATAAACTCCGTCTTTGTTTTCAGCCATATCTTTGTCTACGGCGTGATTTTTAGCGGCGCGCCATTTGAAAAAGTTTACGGCCACTTCGGGGAATAACGCGTAAGAAAGAACGTCTTCTTCCTGCGTGTAATATTCCTTCATTTCTTCTTTATATTTGTCGTATTCGGGTTTAAGAAGGTCCGCGGGGCGACAAGTGATGATTTGTTCGTCTCCGACTACCTTTTTAACGACGTCTTTATCGGGTTCGGCAGGCAATTTACCATATTCGCCTTTAAGAAGATTCTTAAATTCTTTGGTAACCATTTTGTATCTTTCGCCCGAAAGGACGTTCAGAACGGCTTGCGTGCCTACTATCTGACTCGAAGGAGTAACGAGCGGCGGATAACCGCAGTCTTTTCTTACGTTCGGAACTTCCGCTAAAACTTCGTCTAATTTATCGAGTTTACCCTGTTGTTTAAGTTGGTTCATAAGGTTGGAAAGCATTCCGCCCGGAACTTGATAAATAAGCGTGTTTACGTTAATTTTTCTTACGTTCGGGTTAAGAGATCCTGCCTTTTCGAGTTCGGCGGCAACCTTCTTGAAGTGGTCGTTTATCGGGATAAGTTTCGATAAATCGATACCCGTATCGTATTCGGTACCGCGAAGAGTTGCAACGAGCGGTTCGGTAGCGGGCTGAGAAGTACCGTTACCCAAAGCGGAAAGCGCGGTATCTACTATATCGCAACCCGCTTCGATCGCTTTAAGATTTACCATATCGCCCGTACCGGTCGTATTGTGCGTATGAAGATGTATTTTCGTCGTCGGCTTCAAAACCGCCTTGATACCTTTTACGAGGTCGTAAGCGGTATACGGAAGAAGCAAGTTCGCCATATCTTTGATACAGATATTATCGGCGCCCATATCTTCGAGCGTTTTGGCAAGTTTGACGAAATATTCGTTGGTGTGAACGGGGCTTATCGTATAGCAGATCGTCGCTTCGCATACGCCGCCGTATTTCTTGATGGATTTAATCGCGGTTTCGAGGTTTCTTACGTCGTTAAGAGCGTCGAAAACTCTGATTACGGTTACGCCGTTGTCTATGCACGCTTTAACAAACTTATCTACGACGTCGTCGGGATAATGTTTATAACCGAGCAGATTCTGACCGCGGAGAAGCATTTGAATGGGGGTTTTCTTGAGATGACTTTTAAGCACTCTGAGTCTTTCCCACGGGTCTTCGTTCAAAAACCTCATGCAGGAGTCGAAAGTCGCCCCGCCCCAGGCTTCGAGCGAATAATATCCTATTTCGTCGAGTTGATCGAGTACGGGAAGCATCTGGTCGAGAGTCATTCTCGTTGCCGCCTGCGACTGATGAGCGTCCCTTAATATTGTTTCGGTTATCATAACTTTAGACATAATCTTTAATTCTCCTTAAAAAATCACGCGAACAAGGCAAGTAAAACGCCTGCGGCTATAGCAGAGCCTATAACGCCCGCCACGTTCGGACCCATCGCATGCATAAGCAGGTGGTTATCCGGGTCGGATTCTCTGCCTACGTCCTGCGATATTCTCGCCGCCATAGGAACGGCTGAAACGCCTGCCGAACCGATAAGCGGATTGATTTGACCGTGAGTGAGTTTGCACATAAGTTTTGCGACGAGAAGTCCGCCGAGAGTTCCCATACAGAACGCGAACAATCCGAGACAGATAATTCCGAGTGTCTGAAGCGACAGGAATAACGCGCCGGTCGCTTTGGAGCCTACCATTACTCCGAGGAAAATCGTTACGGTGTTCATAAGTCCGTTCTGAGCGGTATCCGCAAGTCTTCCGCATACGCCCGATTCTTTAAGAAGGTTACCGAGCATAAGCATACCGAGAAGCGGCATAGCGTCGGGTAAAAGCAAGCCGACTATAAGCGAAACGATTATCGGGAAAGCAATCTTTTCGAATTTGCTTACCTTACGAAGTTGCTTCATCTTAATCTTGCGCTCTTCTTTCGTGGTTACCGCGCGCATAATCGGTTTTTGTATAATGGGTATAAGCGCCATATACGAATACGCCGAGATTGCGATTGCGGGAAGAAGATGTTCGGCAAGTTTTTTAGTAACGTAAATCGCCGTAGGTCCGTCCGCGCCGCCGATAATGGCTATCGCGCCCGATTCTGCGGGGGTAAAGCCGAATATGCAAAGCGCGCCGAAGAACGTAATGAATATACCGAGTTGCGCGGCAGCGCCGATAAGCATACTCTTCGGGTTTGCGATTAACGGACCGAAATCCGTCATAACGCCTATTCCGAGGAATATAATCGGCGGGAAAATTACCCAGTCAACGCCTTTGTATATGTAATAGAAAAGACCGAAATCTCTTATAACCTGCTCCGAAGAAATAGTACACGCCGTCCACGTTTTTGTTACGATTGCTCCTTGAGACACGAGTGCTTGTACGGCATCAGACGCATTTGTCCCCGAGACGACCATTTCTTGTCCGTCTTTTACCAAGAACGTTACGCCGTTCTTCACGAATTCAGTCAACTCTGTCAGCGATGCATCCGGTTTACCGAGTAGAACTCTTAATTCGTCCAACGTCTTTCTTGTAACTTCTCCGCCAGCAGTTTCAGTAACAATATACCCCTTAGTGCCGAATAAAACGTGATAAACGCCGGGAATATTCACTATAAACATACCGAAAGCAATCGGAAGTAAAAGAAGCGGCTCGAACTTTTTAACTATCGCAAGAAAGAAAAGTATACACGAAATCGCTATCATTACGAGATTTTGCCAACCGTAAGTCGTAAAATTCGTAATGAGATCGTTTATACCCGTGCTTCCCCACAGGTTTTTAAGCGAATTGACGATAGTTTCGCCGAATCCGTCGTTCAGTAAAGTTAAAATACTATTCATTTGTACCTCTTAACCGATGACTGCCATAAGTTCGCCGGTATCGACGTTAGTTCCTTTATTGACCTTATAAGAAATGCGACCGTCGCAAGGCGCGGTAATATCGTTATCCATCTTCATCGCTTCGAGGACGAGAATAACGTCGCCTTTCTTGACCGTAGCGCCTTCCGCAAGAGAAAGAGCCTTGATAAGTCCGGGCATCGGGGCGTTTACTTTCGTTCCGTTTGCGGGAGCGGCTGCAACTGCTTTGGGAGCGGCTGCAACGGGTTTAACTTCGCTTACGACAGGCGTTACGGGAGCAGATTCGCCCGCTCCTACTTCTTCAACGCCTACCTGATATTGTTTACCGTCGATGGTTACTACAAAATTACGCATAAATTATCTCCTTAAATAATACTTAAAGGGCTTCCCCTTATTTTAATCTTTTGATTTTTTTGACTACGAATTCGTTATTCGTTGCGGGCGCAGACGAATAATAAGCGGAAATTGCCGCGATTATCGCAACTTTTACTTCGTCGGGAATATCGTCGCCGTCGACCGCAACGGGT
>USOJ01000096.1 GCA_900556195.1 uncultured Eubacteriales bacterium | reverse complement strand
CCCAGCCGCTATCCCATACGTTTACGGCGGACTTGCCGTCTTTACGCACGGATATGTTATAACCCGTTATATCCGCGGCTTCGCTGTACTGCCATGAAAAACGCGGTTTTTTATTGTCTACGCCGAGCGGCGATACCTGATATTCCGTTTTGAAGTTGATAATTTTAAGCATAATTCAGTCGATTAAAGCGGTTCGTCGCCCGCCCTCGGGCGGGCGACGATCGCGTAAGACTTTTTTATAAGTCTTTAAGTGTTTTTATTTTCTCTTCTTTTTAGCGAGAGCGATAACGCCCAAGCCGAGCAACGAAAGCGCGGAAGCGCTTGCTACGCCGGACTTACAACCTTTCTTCTGAGTTGCCGCTTTTACTTCTACGATAAGGTTAGCGGTATATTGCTGACCTTCGTGAGTTACCCTGATAACTACGTTCTGTTCGCCCTTTTCGTCGGGGTCGTAGCCTACGTAGATTGCGTTTGCAAGGTCGGTAGCCTCTACTCTGTCGCCGTTACCGTAAACGTAGTAGCCTTTGACTTTGGAAAGGTCGAGCGTTTCGGTACCCGGTTTAACGGTGAGTTTGCCACTGATTTCGAGCCTTATAATCTTATTGACTACGTTTACGCTGACGGTTTTGGTAATGGTTTCGCCGTCTTCGCTCGAAAGGGTTACGGTGATAGTCGTCTGACCGACTTTAAGAGCGGTAATCTTTCCGTTTTCGGCAACGGTAAGAACGGTCGGGTCGCCCGATACGTAACTGAATTTACCCGTCGTAGCGTTTGCGGGAATTCTCGACGCGCCCACGGTAGCGTTATCCGTGCCGAGCGCGACTTCGAGAGTTTCGGACGCGACTTCCATATCGGTGTACGGAATGTAGAGCGACCAACTGTTACCCGTAAATCTGTACATTACGTCGTTTTTAAGAACGGCGTCTTTGTAAAGCATACCTTTATCGTCGCTGTACGCGCCGGTGTCGGTTGCGGTAGGAGCAAGACCCGTATGTCCGTAAACGGTAAGACCCGCAATGAGTTTTATGGTGTCGCCCTGTTTATACAGACGTTCGTTGAAATTGTCGTTATCGAGATCCGAGTTTCCTTCCACGGTTTTACCGTCGGCTCTTGCGGGCATAACGCAGATATTGCCTTTACCCAGAATGTAAAGCCCTACGGTAATCTTTTCGCCGTCTCTGTAATATTCGATATGGTCGGCGAAATCCGGAAGATCGGCAACGCTCGTAATGTTGCAAACGTTGAAAGTGCTGTTGGGGTACTCGATGAATGAATAATACAAGAACCATTCGACGGGCGCGACTTCGGTAATTTCGAGATCTGCGACTTCGTATACGCGAACGTATTCTTCGAGTTCGTATTCTTCGCCGTCGATCGTTACGACTATGGTAACTTTCATTCTGCCCATAGGATCTCCGGGAATAACGCTCGTATCGACGGCAGTTTTGAATCTTGCGTTGTCGGCCGTCAAGGCGATAGGCTCGCTTTCGCTGCCGTTACTGAAAACTTTAACGACCGTGAAATTAGACGGTATAGCGGCGGCAGAACCTTTTTCAGCCATTATGGTATAACTGCGGTCGAATCTGACTTCTTCGACGGTCAAAGCGGGGTGAACCACTACGGCAAAAGTCTTTTCAATCGAGCCGACCTTTGCGGTAATAGTAGCGTTACCTTCTTTAACGCCCGTAATTAAGCCGCTTGCGGAAACCGTAGCGACGGTATCGTCGGACGAAGTGAATTTCGGAGTGTAAAGCGCGCCTGCGTTTGCGGAATACGTAAGTTGAAGCGTTGCGCCGGCGTAAACTTCGTTTTTAGCAGCGGCGTTAGTGATATTGAATTCGGTTACGGCGTGAGTTGCGGCGTCGTAAGCAATAAACCCTTGACCGTTGTAAATGAACGCAAAGTCTTTATTTACCCTTTCGCCCTTCGTAGCCTGCGTAAGCATAAAGCCTTTCCGGACGGTGAATATATCGCCTTTCATGGGTTTATATGCGTCTAGCACTTCGGTGGTAACGGCAGAGCCGAGACGCGCTATATAGTTTTTAGAACCGATATAAGTACAGTCTGCCAAAGGTTTAACTTCGCCGAAAGCGTTTACGTAAGAAAGATGACCTTTGTCGCCCGAAGAATATTGACCGTAAGCGTTTGCATCCGCGACGGAAAGTTCAAACTGAACGGTCGGACCGGCCCAAGATTCATTGTATCCGATAGCAGTTACTTCGATTTCGGAAATTGCGGATTCGGGCAATTGTTTTACGAAACCAGAACCGCTGTAAACGAACACTACGTCTTCGCCGAGATAGCACGCGCCATAGGTAAACCCTGTCTTAAACGTAACCTTATCGCCGGTCGCGGGTACGTATCCCTGATTTCTCATAAGCGCAACTTGTGTACCACAACTTTCCACAGTGATACCGGAGACGACCGTGCCGTCGGCTTTGGTTACTACGACTTTGTCTGCCATACCGAAATCTTGCCAATAATCGGCAACGCCGGCTTTTGAGAAGCCTTTAGCCATAAGAGCCATACCGTACGCACCCGCGGCATTTTCATAGTCAACGGCGGTAATTTCGTCTTTAACTACGGGAGTTTCAGGCTCTGCGGGTTCGGTAGGAATCGTATTACCCTTAATCCATTTAGAACCGGTATAGATATAATTTATATCTGCGCTTACGGTAATATCGGGATACAGCGAGAATGTCGTTCCGCTTTTGATAGTGAATAAATCGCCCCGCTCTGCACTTGCAAAATTATAACCGGTATTCAGGCAATATACTTTGAAAGTTTGTCTGGACGGAACTTGACGAACATAGTCAGGGTTATAAACCGTGCTCCCTCTCGTCACGGTAATGTTGGCAAAATCGTTTATACCGAGTTCAGCCTCATCATTACCGGTAAACGTCATGTTTTGCCAATTGATTTCAACGCTGTTGTTTGCTCCCGGTGTAACGGTATCTCCGAGCGTCAGTTCGTTCGAGGCGGAGGCTGTCATAAACGACATGCCGCACACCAGCGAAACAGCCATTGCTATAGTCATAAAGACTACAAAAAGTTTCTTCTTCATAATTTCCTCCTTAATGAAATTATAAAATATACGCTTTTGCGTATTTTTTTCTTATACTCACGCCTGCGCGAGAAGCGTAGAAGTTACCATTCCGTTTACTTCTACGCAAACGTAATAGTAACCGCCTGCGGCTACCGTTTCGGTAAGCGTTATTTTGCCGTTATCGGCGGCGAGAGATTTCACGCTCCAACCCGAATCGGCGGTATCGTTATAAACGAGCATTGCGCCGCTTACGGTAGTACCCTTGGGCGCGACCACTTTAAGATTGCCGTTTGCCGCGGTCAAATCCTGGTTTTCAAAGGTTGCCATGATCTTTTTGCCGAAAATTATCTCGTCTGCGAAAGCGAAAGGTTCTTCGCGACCCAAAGCGTGCGCGTGAGAGTGCAAAAAGCCTTTTACGAGAGAGATTCTCGCGTTTTTGCAGTGCGAAGCCGTTTTAGACACCGTCTGCGGGGTCTGATTGATATCGTTTATGCCCGCCAAAAAGAGTATGGGCGTATTTACCCTTGACAATCCCGTATCGTCGTCCCACACGATAGCGTTACGGTGGTTATTATAGTACGACGGGATATTGCCCGTAGAGCCGTAGTTATTGAGCGTGCAGTAAATCGGGATAGAAAACGCGAATCTGTCGTCGTAACCCGTCGTTATAGACGTGATTATTCCGCCCCAACTTATTCCGCATATACCGACCTTATCCGAATCCACGAAAGAAAGTTTTCTCAAAAACGAGTTCGCGCGGACGGCAAGCGACACCGCGTAGTACATCCAGGTGTCTTCTATGTCGTTATTATCCGCGTCGGCGTAGTTCTGATTATGCGGAGCGGGATATTCCGATTTCGTATACAAGTCTTGGGGGGCGTTTTCGACCGTTCCGCTTGCCTTGGGGATATGACCTTCGGTATCTATCGCGAAAGCGACGTAGCCGCGGTCGTTCCACTCTTTAACCCATTGATAATAAGCCGTTCCGCCGCCGCCATGCACTAAAAGCACCGCGGGATAGGTCTTATTTTCGGAAAACTTTTCGGGATAACCGAGGTAGCCGAAAGCGTAACTCTCTTCGCCCTTATAGTCGTGCCTTAAAAACACGCCCTTTATGTTACAATCGGTTTCCGTTCGGTCGTATTCGGGGCAGAATTTATATTCTTGTTTCTGCCACAAATCGAGCGAAAAGTCCACCGCGTCGTAAACGGGGTAATTGTGATATTCTCTTTTACTCGGCTTTGCGGGTTCTTCGCCCGAATTATTCGAGCAACCCGTAGCCGCAAGACACGTAACGAGCATAAACGAAGCGATTATTTTGCGTAAAAATTTATTTTTAGTAGCCATACGAATAACTCAACCTTCCTATCGGAGCGCAGTCGCCCGAAATATAATAATTCATGATATCGTCGGGTTTGGTAACGTTATCGGTTACTTTGAATACTATATGACAGTTATCGGGGGTAAGACCGAGAGTAGCAAGCGGAATTTTATACACTATCACGTTGCCGTAAACTCTGTAATCCGCGCTGCCCGCGTTCGCCCAGTTATAGCCGCCCGTGGACTTTTCGATCGAAGTAGTTCCGTCGGTCTTGGGGCTTCTGTTGATAATATAGTCGTAACCGTTGAAGCCGTTATTGTTTTCGGTAGCCCCGATTAAAAGGGTCATCCAGTTTTTATCCGCGCCGTTATACGCCGTGATATCATCCTTCGTCTTGACGTACACGAACAAATCGGAATTGTTATGAACTACTTTTACGTCGGTTATGTCGTTACGGTTGCTGTTATCGGTGTACCTGCCTTTTTTGACGGCGTCCTGACCGTTACGTTCGATAGCGTCGCCCGCAAAATCCACGTAGTGCGCCTTTACGGCTTCCCATTGGAAAAGCGATTCTTCGTTATCTACGTCCATAGTCATTTTCTGATATTTGTATTTTACGCGGTCGGTCAACTTGTACTTACGGATATTGCGGGCAAGTTGCATATAGAAGTTATCCCCGCCGACGCCCGCGCTCGGTTCGATATCTCTCGAATACTCGTCGTTGTACACGTCGCAGAAAGTTACCCTGCCGAACATCGTGTACTTGATAGCCATCCATTCGTTCCAGCCGGTTACCATTACGTTTTTAATCTTTTTGCCTTGGGCTTCGTAGTCGAAAACGCTTTCCCACTCCGTTTCGAAGTTCGCGCCCGCTACGTAAGATTCGATTTCGCCGGTTTTATGGTTGTAGCCCTTGCTCGATCTCGGTTCCATATCGCTGAACTGAATGGTGCTGCCGTGTTGAGCGACCGAAACGCTGATCGCGCCGTAGTTTTTATGGATATTCTGCGGATAATCCCAGTCCATCCACGGTATAGCGTTATCGTGCTTTATCCAGCCCTGCGGCCACTGCGATTCGACTATCTCGAACCTGTCGGCAAGGCTTTCGTCGATATCGAACAGGTCGATCTCGGCGTAGGCCATATTGAAGAACTCACCCAGCACGG
>USOJ01000095.1 GCA_900556195.1 uncultured Eubacteriales bacterium | reverse complement strand
ATAGTCGTGGCGCATAACCATCCGAGCGGAATCTGTCTGCCGTCCGCGCGCGACGATTCGGCAACCGCGCAGATAGCGTTAATCTGCAAACTATCGGGAATCGACTTATACGACCACGTTATAATCGGCGACGGCGACGCTTACAGTTATAGTTATTCGGGCAGGCTCAACGAAATAAAGAACGATTTCGAGGGGTTTAAGAGATGAGGCGCGGAATAATCGTAATAAACGCGTTCGACGCTTCGCCCGCTTATCTTTACCAGTCCGCAAGGCTTAAAGAAGAGTTCGATTTACTCGGAGCAGACGTAACGATATATAAAAACGACGATTTCGGATTATCGACGGACGAAAACGGTATACGGTTGCCTTTTAACGACGTCGATTTCGCGATTTATCTCGATAAGGACAAATATCTGCTCGAAGCGTTGACTTTATCGGGAATCAAAGTTTTCAACACCCGCGAAGCGATAGAGAATTGCGACGACAAAGTTTTAACCTATCTCGCGCTTGCAAAGGCGAATATTCCCACTCCCGCAACGTACCCCGCGCCGCTGTGTTACAAGCCCGGTTCGACGGTTCCGAAAGCGGCGTTAAAACGAATCGCAACGGAATTATCTTACCCGATAATCGTAAAAGAATCGTTCGGTTCGCTCGGTAAAGGGGTATATCTCGCGAAGGACGAAGAAGAACTCGAAACTCTCGCAAATCGCCTTATAGACCGTCCTCATTTGTTTCAGAAGTTCGTTTCGACCAGTTACGGCAAAGACGTAAGAGTAATCGTTATAGGCGGCGAAGTCGTAGGCGGAATGATTCGGCAATCGGAAAACGATTTCAGGTCGAACGTAGCGGCGGGCGGAAGAGCCGAAAAATACGGGTTGTCGGACGGAATCAAAGAAATCGCTCTTAAAGCGCATAAGGCGTTGGGGCTTGACTATTCCGGCGTAGATATTTTATTCGGCGAAAACGGAAAACCGATCGTATGCGAAGTAAACAGCAACGCGTTTTTCAGGTCTTTCGAAGCCGTTACGCATATCAACGTCGCCCGCAAATACGCCGAATACGTCCTTTCGAAAATATAGAAATTATACCGTATTCACGTAACATTACTATATATTTTGAACGCAATAAAACATAACACAAGCAAAGTATGTCATCCTGAACGCAGTGAAGGATCGCCCGGAAGGGCAAAACCTGCGGACTTGATAATATGACGCTTAATGCGACGGCGAGAGAGAAGGCAATAAAATATCGAATCTTTACTTTTTTCCCTTTTTATCTTTACTTTTTGCCTTTATTGTGGTATAATAAGTAAAGAAATCAGGAGACGGATATGTATTCTTATAAAGCGTTAGAAAATAAACTTAAAGAAGCGGGCTTGAATAAATCAGACCTGACTACCAAACTCGGTATTTCTTCAAGAACCGTTGCCAAAATTTCAAAGGGCGAAAAAATCGCGAAAAACGTTCTTGTCAGAATCGCGGATTTTTTGCATTGCCGTCCGGACGATTTGTTCAGAGAAGTTTGCGATAATCACGTTTTGCAAATTCTTCGTGAAGAAAAAGAGGCGAAAATTTCGGGCGGACTTTATCACGAATTACAAGTCAGAATGACTTATAACTCTAATCACATCGAAGGCTCTAAACTTACCGAAGATCAAACGAGATTGATTTTCGAAACGAGAACTATTGACGTCGGCGACGGTATTCCCGTAGACGATATTATCGAAACGAGCAATCACTTCCGCGCAATCGACTACGTAATCGACAAAGCGACGGAGCCTTTGAGCGAAGATATTATAAAACACCTGCATTTGCTGTTAAAACAAGGAACCAAAGATTCTTCTCTTGATTGGTTTGCCGTGGGGGATTATAAAAAACGGGCAAATACCGTCGGTGGAAGAGAAACTTGCAAGCCGGGCAAAGTTCATAAAGCGATGAATAAACTCGTTACGGACTTCAACTCAAAAAACAATATAACGATCGACGACGTTATCGCACTTCACGCCGAATTTGAATATATTCACCCTTTCCAGGACGGAAACGGCAGAGTCGGCAGATTGATAGCGTTGAAAGAGTGCCTCAGATTTAATATCGTTCCGTTCATTATAGAAGATTCCAAAAAGTCTTTCTATTATCGCGGGCTTGCGAATTGGAATCAAGAAAAAGGCTGGCTGAAAGACACTTGCCTTGACGGACAGGACACTTTCAAAAAAATTCTGAGCCTTCTTGATATTCATTAATAAAGTCGGGGATTTTTTGTTCGTTGTTTTAACGCCACGCTACGCTCGCGATGACAGTAAAAACGCACGTCATTGCGAAGGAGCAAAGCGACCGCGCAATGACAATTGTGTCACGTTGCGCGTAAGAGAAATATGACGCTTAACAAAACGCGTCATCGCGGCAATGACGGATTTTATTATTTTACGGCAAAATAAATCGCGTTTAAGAAATTTGAAAGATTTTTTTAAGAATTTAGTAAAACAATTGACTTAATTTTGACTATAAGATATAATATTGTAAGTTGGCCGACGGACGAAATTTATTCCGCCCGTAAGGCTGCTATAAACAAAATTTTGTAAATTATTTTACGGAGGTCGTTTTAATGAAAATCATGACTATCGACGGTAATACCGCCGCCAGCCACGTTGCGTATGCGTTTTCGGAAGTCGCGGCTATATACCCGATAACCCCATCTTCGCCTATGGCTGAAGTGGCTGACGAATGGGCTACCGCAGGCAGAACGAATATGTTCGGTCAGAAACTTCGTCTTGCCGAAATGCAGTCCGAAGCAGGCGCCGCGGGCGCGGTTCACGGTTCGCTCAGCGCAGGCGCGCTCACGGTTACCTATACCGCTTCTCAGGGCTTGCTCCTTATGATTCCGAATATGTACAAGATTTCGGGCGAGTTGCTCCCCTGCGTATTCCACGTCAGCGCGAGAGCGTTAGCCGCTCACTCCCTTAACATCTTCGGCGATCACTCGGACGTTATGGCTTGCCGTCAGACGGGTTTTGCAATGCTTGCTTCCAACTCCGTTCAGGAAGTTATGGACCTTGCTCTGGTTGCTCACCTTTCGACGCTTAAAGCGAGAGTTCCTTTCCTTCACTTCTTCGACGGTTTCAGAACGAGCCACGAAGTTTCCAAGATCGAAGCGATCGATTACGAGGATATGAAGAAACTCGTCGATCTTAAAGATATCGAAGATTTCCGTTCCCGCGCGCTCAACCCCGAACACCCGATTCAGAAAGGTACGGCGCAAAACAGCGATACTTACTTCCAGAACAGAGAAACCGCCAACGCTTATTACGAAGCAACCCCGGCAATCGTTCAGAAGATGATGGACAAGGTTTCGGCTTTAACGGGCAGAAGTTATCACCTTTTCGATTACGTAGGCGCGCCCGACGCGGAAAACGTAGTCGTTATTATGGGCAGCGGAGCCGAAGCGATAGAAGAAACCATCGCTAAAATGAACGGCGAAGGTCATAAGGTCGGCGTTCTGAAAGTCAGACTTTACCGTCCGTTCGCGGCGAAAGCGTTCGTAAAGGCTCTCCCGAAAACCGTAAAGAAAATCGCGGTACTCGACAGAACGAAAGAACCCGGCTCGCTCGGCGAACCTCTTTATCTCGACGTATGCGCCGCTCTCGCGGAAAACAACAAGAAGAAAATCAAGGTTTACGGCGGAAGATACGGTCTCGGTTCAAAAGAATTCAACCCGTCCATGGTTTACGCGGTTTACAAAAACCTCGAACAGGCTAAGCCGAAGAATCACTTCACTATCGGTATTTACGACGATATAACCAACACTTCGCTCGACTTCTCGACTCAATACAACGCCGCTCCCGCAGGCACGATCAGTTGTAAGTTCTACGGTCTGGGTTCGGACGGTACGGTCGGCGCGAACAAGAACTCGATCAAGATTATCGGCGACCATACGGATATGTACGCTCAGGGTTACTTCTTCTACGACAGTAAGAAGTCGGGCGGTATAACCGTTTCGCACCTTCGTTTCGGTAAGACTCCGATTCAGTCGTCCTACCTTATCGACGCCGCCGACTTCATCGCATGCTCGCAACCCTCTTACGTTACGAGATACGATATGGTTACCGACCTTAAAGAAAACGGCAAGTTCCTCCTTAACTGCGAATGGACTACCGCCGAAGAACTCGATGCCAACCTTCCCGCGGCGATGAAAGTTACGCTTGCCAAGAAGCACGCGAAACTCTACGTTATCGACGCTATAAAGATCGCTCAATCGATAGGTCTCGGCGGAAGAACCAACGCTATCATGCAAGCCGCGTTCTTCAAGATCAACCCCGAAATCATGCCTTACGCCGAAGCGGAAGACTGGATGAAACAATACGTCAAGAAGTCCTACGGAAAGAAAGGCGACGCGGTCGTCAACATGAACTACGCCGCTATCGACAAAGCCGCTTCCGAACTCAAAGAAATAGCCGTTCCCGCAGAATGGGCAAACGCCACGACCGGCGCTTCTCCCGTCAAACTTGCGGACGATAAATATTTCCGGGAAGTTATTCATCCGATACTTGCTCTTCAGGGCGACAAACTTCCCTCGTCCGCGTTCAACGCCGACGGACACGTTCCTACCGGCACGACCAGATTCGAAAAACGCGGCGTAGCGGTTAAAGTACCCGCGTGGAACGCCGAAAATTGTATTCAGTGTAACCAGTGCGCGTTCGTTTGCCCGCACGCTTGTATCCGCCCCGTTCTCGTAAAAGACGGAACGGAAGTTCCCGCTTCGTTCGCGACCAAAGCCGCGATCGGAATGAAAGGATATTCGTACAGAATGCAGTTGAGCCCGCTTGACTGTATGGGTTGCGGCGTATGCGCAAACGTCTGCCCGACCAAGGAAGACAAGAAGGCTCTTACGATGATCCCGCTCGAAAAGGTAGTCGCGGAAGAAACCGTAAACTACGAATTCAGCGAAAAACTTCCCAAAGTAGACACCTCGGTGTTCAAACCGACCACCGTCAAAGGTTCTCAGTTCAACAAACCGCTCTTCGAATTCTCGGGCGCTTGCGCGGGCTGCGGCGAAACTCCTTATATCAAGGTTATCACGCAGATGTTCGGCGACCGCATGGTCGTAGCCAACGCTACGGGCTGCTCGTCCATTTACGGCGGTTCGTCCCCGACGTGCCCCTACACCAAGAACGAAGAGGGTAAAGGTCCCGCATGGGCTAACAGTTTGTTCGAAGACAACGCCGAATTCGGTTACGGCTTCAACCTCGCTTACGCTCAAAGACGCGGTCGCCTCGGCGAACTTATGGAAAGGGCTCTCGAACTCGGTCTCGGCGGAAGAGTCGGCGACGCGTTCAAGAAATGGCTTGCCAATAAAAAGAGCGCGGAAATCACCAAAGAAGTTCAGAAAACCCTCGAAGTTTCGCTCTATTCGGCGATTAAGAACAACAAGGGCGAACTTAAAGAAATACTCAAAACCGTTCAAAATTCGCTCGATTGCGTAGTCAAGAAGTCCATCTGGATCTTCGGCGGCGACGGTTGGGCTTACGACATCGGCTACGGCGG
>USOJ01000094.1 GCA_900556195.1 uncultured Eubacteriales bacterium | reverse complement strand
TTCGGTTACGAGCGAAATTCTCGCCCGCTTTACGTCGAGTATTTTTTCCGCGCCTAAATTTTTAAGCACGAGCCTTAACCGACAAACCGCGTCGCGGTAAAGTTTTTTCGCAAGATCCGCGGGCTTGTCTTTCCATAGATACGAAACGGCTTCTTCCATCGAAATTATCGCTCCGCGCCTGTCTACTAAAAGCGCGAGAAGTTCTTTGCTTTTCGCCCTCGGAAAGTCCACCGCGCTGTTGCCGATAAAACAATCGAAATGCGATAACGCTTTGAATTTTACGTTTTTACCCTCGTTCACGAGACTCGTAAGTATTGCCTTTATCGTAGCCGAATCGTAGGGTTTGTAACAAAATCCGTAAAAGTTTTTGCCTATTCTCGTCTTTATGCTCTCTATATCCTGTGCGTAACCCGTTATAAATACGATTTTTATGTCGGGGCATATCTCTATAAATCGTTCCGCAAGATCCACGCCGTTCACCGTCGGCATCACTATATCTAAAAATACGGCTTTGCAGTCGTTCGTTTTTGCGTAATTTAACGCGTCGTTTACGTTTTTTCTGAATAATTTCAAAGATACGTTCACTTCGTCTATCGCGTGCGAAGCAAACGTAAGCAACGAATCGGCTTCGCCGTCTATAACTATTACGTTCATCGGTTTTGCTCCTTGGGGAATTTTATTTTTACTTGCGTGCCTTCGTTCGGTTTGCTCGTTACGGTTACCGTAGCGCTCGAAAGAAGTTTCAGCCTTTCGCTTGCGTTTTTAAGTCCTACCGAAGTCTGTTTTACGGCTTTCGGGTCGAACCCCCTGCCGTTGTCGTTGATCTCGACGTAGTAAAAATCTTCGTCTTCGTAGGTGATTATTTCTACGTAACCGTCTTCGTTCTCTTCTACTCCCGAATACTTGAAACAATTTTCAACGAAAGGTTGCAGACTTAAAACGGGCAGGTTGAATTCTTCGTCTAAACAGTCGAGAAAAACCGTAACGGGTTTATCTCTGCGCATATTTTCAAGTTCGCAATAGTTGAGTACGTTGTCGAGTTCTTTCGAAAACGGAACTATTTCGATTTCCGACGAATCAACGTTTGCGCGCAGGTGTCTCGCGAACGTCGCGAGAGTCTTGTCGCCGAGCGATTTGTCCTTGTCGTAAGCCGCCTGAACGCTCGATAAACAATTGAATATAAAATGCGGCTTTATCTGCGATTTCAAGGCGTAAGCCTTTATCTCGTCGCGTTCTTTTTCGAGTTTCAACGCCTTTAACGCTCTTTCGGAGTTGTCCGTGGTAATGCCGCGGTATAGGACGATTACGCAGAAGATAACGGGCAATAAAACGTAAGAAATACTTCGTTCCAACCCCGAAATCGTAATATCGCACAAGTCGAAAGCCGTGCAGGTCGTAAAGGTCGTCATCGATAGTATAAGCAACAGATAAACTACGTTGCGTTTGGGGTTTTGCCTTACTTTAAGCGCGGTGGGGAATCCGAACGCCGCTATAATAAGCGTGGTTACGATATACGCCGAAACCCGCGCGGCTCGCCCTACCAGAGTAAAGAATAACGCCGTAGCGATAACGCTTGCTGCGGCAAGGGCTATCGGGTAAATTTTATTTTTCGGAATGAGTTCGTTTTTCCGGTAGTGATAAAACAAAGCCCAGCAAAACGCGAGATTGCCGAAAAAGTTTACTTCGCCTATGCAATTGTACGTGTTAAGCCGCATAAACGCGAGCAGTCGCCAATATACGCCGATAGAAAATATCGTTAAAACGAGAGTTGAAGCCATTACGAACGCGAAAGAATAATCGCGCTTGTTAGACGGCAAGCCGAAGTTAATTATAAACGAAAATAAGAATAACGCTCCGACCAGACCTAAAACTATAAACGCGACGTTGTTCGTATAATAGGGCGCGACGGGCGCGAGTTTCGTCGTCGAAATCACCAGTCTCGGCGGCGAGGTCAGACCGCCTTGGCGACAAGACGAAACTTCGAATACGACTTCGAGCGGGTTTTCGTCTTTTACCGTATACGTCGTCGTTATTTCCGCTTCGCCGTTAGATACGTTTTCGCCCGATTTTACCATACTTCCGTAAGAGAACACGAGTTCGCCGTTTATGTACCCGCGTATTCCGCCGACGAAGTTGTTGTTCATAAAGTACACGGGCGTGCCTACTTTCAGCCCTTTGACGTAAACGCGGTAAGAAGCGTAGCCTTTGTTCGTAAGTCTTTTGCCGTCGAGCGTAGTTTCGGTATAGCGGTGCGGAACGTTGACTATCGCGTCGGGTTCGCCCCTGAATCCGTCGGTTACTATCCATTCGTTATAGAAAAACTCGTACGGGCCGAACATGTGATGTTTGAGATATTTGTCGTCGTTATCCACTCCCGTAAAATCGAGAACGCGATTTTTTATATCGGGCAAGCCGAGTTTCGAGTTCTGCGTTTTGTTCGAGAGCGTAAGTCCGAGAGCGGTCGAAACCACGCTTATCAGAATAAACGCCGTAACCGCGATTGCTATTATAAAATCGATTTTTCCTTTGTTTTTCACCATAACTTAAATTATATCTCAAATCGGTGCTTTTTGCAATAAAAATCACAAAAAAATAGTTGTAATTATTTTTTGTAAAAACCCCGAATATTCACGCTTCGTTGGCGGTTGAAAGCGTATAATATACGTTGCGTTATTATAATTGAAAAAGGAGCGAGTTTATGAAGAGAAAATCAATCGTTCGTATATTGACGATCGCGCTGTTTGCGGTCGTCTCGGCGTTGAGTATTGCCGCCTGCGCCAAACAAACGGCAAAACATACGCATAAGTACGATCAACGAAAAGAAACGGTCGAATACGCCGTCGTTCCGTCTACGTGTACCGAAGCGGGCGAATACTACTATTCGTGTTCGTGCGGAGCGAAAGGCAGCCAGACTTTCGTCGGCGAAGCGTTGGGGCATACGGGCGGAACGGCAACCTGTACCGAAAAAGCGGTGTGCGGTCGTTGCAACGAGCCTTACGGCGATCTTGCCGAACATAAATACGGCGCGGCAAAGGTTACGAAAGAAGCGACTTGTACCGAAAAGGGCGTGTCGACGGAAGTCTGCTTGAATTGCCGTTACGAAAAGAATACGGATATCGAACCTACGGGGCACAGCGGCGAATGGACGGTTATTCTTAAAGCGCGTTGTTTCGAAGACGGCAAAAAACAGAGAGTTTGTTCCGTTTGCGACGAGATAGAATTCGACGTCGTTCCCATGATAGGTCATCACGAGTTGGAAGACGCGACTTGCGTCGGAGGTAAAGAATGTAAAAACTGCGGCTACGTCGAAGGGTCGGGCAAAGGGCACGAGTTTACAGACTGGACGTTCTCTTCGGGGTCGAAGTTATGCACGGAAGAACATACGGAGTCAAGGCGGTGCAATACCTGCAATAAGGTAGAGTATAGAACGATTTTCCCGCGTAATCATACTTTCGACGGCAACTGGCAGATCGACCGCGAAGCGACTTGTTCGGCTACGGGCAGTAAATCGAGACTATGCCTTGCGTGCGGCTCGCGCGAAACGCGTGAGATCGACCGTATTCCGCACCGCGGCGAGTGGACGGAAGCGAAAGCACCTACTTGTACCGAAAAGGGAAAGGCGACGAGAAATTGTTCCGTTTGCGGAACTTACGAAGAAAAAGATATATCCGCTACGGGGCATAGCGGCGAGTGGACGATAACAAAACAATCGACTTGTACCGCGAAAGGGAAATCCGAAAGGGTTTGTTCGACTTGCGGTCAGACCGAGACCAAAGATCTCGCTTTGGCGGAGCATAGCGGCGAATACGTCGTTATAAAATCGGCTACCTGCACCCAAAACGGAGAGAAAAGAAGAATCTGTACGGTATGCGGTCAGACCTCCACTCTTACGATTATGAAAATATCGCACTCTTATTCCGAGTGGACTACGCAGTCCGAAGCGACCTGCGCGGCGAAAGGAGTAAAAACGAGATACTGCTATGCTTGTCAGAGCGTCGATACGCAATATCTGCCTATGAAGGAACACGTCGGCGAGTGGAAACCCGTTGCTATGCCGACTTGTACGAACGACGGCGAACGACAAAAAGTATGTACCGAGTGCGGCAACGTCGAAAGAGAGTCCATCGATAAATTAGGGCACGATATGGTCGGCGGAAGTTGCGTCGAACCCGCGAGATGTTCGAGGTGTGGCGCTCTGGCGTATAGCGACCACGAGTACGGCGAAGAGAAAGTTATAGAGTCCCCCGATTGCGAAAGACGTGGACACAGGATAAAAATCTGCGCAAAATGCGGCGACGTATACGACATATACGAGGGTCCCGCCGGTCATGACTACGGCGAATGGAGTATAAGACTTGCTCCTACCTGCGTAAAGGACGGCAAAGAAAGACGTCAATGTATTACTTGCGGCAGATTGCAGGACAGAGTAGCCGAAATGCTCGGTCATAACTACGGCGAATGGGAAATCGACGAAGAGCGTACCTGCGACTTCGACGGATTACGCCACGCCGACTGTTTAAGGTGCGGCGATACGAAAGAAGAAACACTTACCGCTTACGGACACGATTTCGGCGAAGGCTCGTGCTATACCGACAGGGCGTGTTCGCACTGCGGAGCGTTGGCGCAAAAACACGTTTACGGCGACAACGGTTGTACGATTTGCGGTTTGAAATATACCGATTTGAATTACGAATTATCCTCCGACGGAACTTATTATATAGTTAAAGGGTGCAACGAAAGCGCGCCCGAAACTATGTTTATAAGGCAGACGTATAACGGCAAGCCCGTAAGAGAAATAGACTTCGGAGATTCGAGCCCGGCGTTTGTGAAGAGCATCAGAACCGTAATTTTTCCCGAAGGACTTAAAAAGATAGGTAATAATTGTTTCTTCCAGAGCAAATTAAACAGCGTTTATCTTCCCGAAGGCGTTGAAATTATCGGTATGTGGGCGTTTTCGTCAAATACCGAATTAAAAACGGTGGTGGTTCCCGACAGCGTAGTCGAAATCGGCTCGCGCGCCTTTCACGGTACTCGGTGGCTTGAAGATTATCCCGACGGAATCGTGTACGCGGGGAAGACAGTCTATACGTTCAAAAATTCCGACGGCGGCAATAAGGTCGCGAAAATAAGAAAAGGCGCGCTTAATATCGCAAGCGGAGCGTTCGGCGAGTGTAAGTCGCTTACTTCCGTTATTATTCCCGACAGCGTTAAACGGATAGGCGATTCGGCGTTTAGCGGCTGTACGTCGCTTACGGAAGTAACCATTCCCGGGAGCGTTATCGGCGTAGGGCAATACGCGTTCAGTGACTGCGAATCTCTCGAAACCGTTACTATTTCGGACGGCGTTGAAGAAATAGGCGGCGGAGCGTTCGATGGCTGCACGTCGCTTTTAAGAGTAACTATTCCGGAAAGCGTTACGAGTTTAGGCAATGCGTTCAACGGCTGCACGTCGCTTTTAAGCGCAACTATTCTCGGCAAAATCGAAACCCTCGAAACGTTTACTTTTTACCGCTGTTCCGCGCTTGCCGAAATAACGTTGCCTT
>USOJ01000093.1 GCA_900556195.1 uncultured Eubacteriales bacterium | reverse complement strand
ACGTCGGAAAAGCGAAGATACTCAAAAATCGCGTCGTCAGTTATTTCCGCAACGGGGAGCATACGGAAAAAACTCGGCAGATGGTCTCACGCGTTGACCGCTTCGATGTTATAATATGCGCGAGCGAACTTGATGCTCTTTTGACGGAGTGCAGTCTGATAAAACGATACGTTCCGCTTTACAATATCGCATTGAAAAACGGTAACGGCTATCCGTTCATCAGATTTTATATAGATAAGGGCTTTCCCGTTTTGACGACCGAACGTTTCAAAAATTCAAAAGGAAAATATTTCGGTCCGTTTATGGGCGGGGTCAACGCCAAAGACACGCTCGAAATTATAAACACCGCCTTTTCGGTAAGAACCTGCGACGTAAAAATCGACCCCGAAAAACCGCGTAAAGCCTGTCTCGAATACCATATAGGCAAATGCCCCGCACCGTGCGCGGGGCTTTGCGACGAAAAGGCTTACGCCGAAAAAGTCGCCGAAGCGGTCGATTTTCTGTCGGGCGCGGACGAAAACGTAGAAAAGATTTTAACGGACAAGATGATGAGGTTTTCCGCGCTCGAAGAGTTCGAACTCGCGCTCTCGTATCGCGACAAACTCAAAATGCTCGAAAAAATAAAGTTGAAGCGTATTACCGCTCTCAATAAGTTCGTCGATATGGATATTATCGGTACGGCGACCAACGGGCTTTACAGTTCGGCGAATATATTGTTCGTCCGCGGCGGAAGAATGCAAGGGGGTAAGAGTTTCGCGCTCGAAGACGCGTCGGACGGCGACGGCGAAAGATTACGCGGCTTTATAACGAGTTATTATAAAGACGGCGCGGAAATACCCGACGAGATACTCGTATGCGCCGAAATAGACGATCGCGAAGCGGTAGAAGAATATATTAAAGCGGTTTACGCGAAGACGGTAAGGATTTCCGTTCCGCAAAAGGGCGTAAAAAAGCAACTGACCGATATGGCGAAGAAGAACGCCGAAGACTATCTCGAAAAAGAAATAGACAAGATAAAGCACAAAGACGATATGACCGTAGAAGCCTGCAAGCGGCTTAAAGAGATTTTGTCGCTTAAACGCTATCCCCGCAGAATGGAATGTTACGATATTTCGCATATAAGCGGCGTGGATAAAGTCGGGTCTATGGTCGTGTTTATCGACGGCGAACCCGATAAAACGTCGTACCGCAGATTCAGAATAAAAACGGTAGAGGGCAACAACGACTTCGCGTGTCTTAAAGAAGTGCTTAAACGCCGACTCGATAAACTCAAATCGGACGAAAAGGATAAATTCCCGCGACCCGACCTGATTATAATCGACGGCGGCAAGGGACAACTTTCCTCCGTAAAAGCCGTTTTCGACGAAGAAGGTTGCGATATCGACCTTATCTCGCTCGCCAAGCGCGAAGAAGAGATTTTCACCGTGTACGATAACGTTCCCGTAGTGTTGTCGCACAGAGATTATTGCCTTAAAACTTTGCAGCGTATCCGCGACGAAGCGCACAGATTCGCGATAACGTATCACAGAAAAACGCACGTAAAACACAATCTCGAATCCGAACTGAAAAAAATCGAAGGCGTCGGCGAAAAGAAACGAAAGGCGCTTTTCGACAAATTCGGCTCGGTGGAAAATATTAAAAGAGCAAGCGAAGACGAACTCGCCGAAACCGAAGGCATCGGCAAAACGCTCGCAAAAACCATAAAGGAGTATTTCAACGAAGATGAAGAATAGAATTATCACTACGCCCGTAGAAGAAGTTTCGGTAAAAGATTTCGCCAAAGCGTTGGACTTAACCGTGGCGTACGAGGGCAGAAACACGGTGAAATTACAGTCGATAAGCGTATCCCGCCCCGGTTTGTTTTTATCGGGCTACACCGAACATTTCGACGACACGCGAGTTGAAGTTATAGGGCACGCCGAAAGCGAATACCTGCGCGGAATGGACGAAAAAAAGAGATATAAACTCATAGATAAATTGCTCGCGACGAGATTACCCTGCCTTATAATATCGCGCGGACTCGATTTCGTGCCCGAAATTTACGAACTTGCGGCAAAATACGGCTGTCCGCTTTTACGATCGGATAAAATAACGACGGTACTCATAAACGATATAACGGCATATCAGAGCGAACTTCTCGCTCCGACCGAAGTCGTCCACGGCGTTTTGATGGACGTTTTCGGCATAGGCATACTTATAATCGGCAAGTCGGGTTTAGGTAAGAGCGAAATCGCGCTCGAACTCATAAGCCGCGGACACCGCCTCGTGTCGGACGACAGCGTAATCATCAAAAACATAAACGACCAACTCGTCGGTAAATCCCCCGAAATGACGAGATACTATATGGAAATACGCGGAATAGGCATTATCAACATACAGCAGATGTTCGGTCCGGGGTCTATCCGACCGAGCGCGGAAGTCGACATTATCGCCGAACTCTCCCCGTGGGAAGAAGGCAAAAATTACGACAGAATAGGTACGGAAGACGTTTACGAGGATATGCTCGGCATAGACGTATTGAAAGTCGTTATTCCGGTAACGCCCGGACGGAATATCCCCGTAGTACTCGAAACCGCCGCGAGAAAATACCGCTTGAAGCAAGCCGGTTACGACCCCGCAAAGGCGCTAATGGAAAGCGTTTTCGGCTCGACCGACGATTGAAAAACTTATTAACACGAACGTACGTTCTTGTGGATAACTCGCCTTAAAACGGCGGGTTATCCACATTTTTTATACACTTGTCAACAGCGAAAACGCATAATCCCGCATAAAATCTACGATTACGGGTTTTATTCACAGACATAATGAATTATGCAGGTTTTAAGTGAATATTATCTATCGTGGAGCGTTGTGCGGTGAAAAAATTCGTTGCCTTTTGTCTTGCGTTTATGGTCGTTACGTTGTGCGTGGCGTGGGTCAGAATAGCCAAAGAAACGGCGGAAAGTCCTAAAAGCGATATAGTCGTCGTTCTCGACGCGGGGCACGGCGGAATAGACGGCGGAGTTACGGGCATCAAGACGGGCGTTAAGGAAAGCGAATTAAACCTTAAAATATGCAAAGAGTTGAAAAAGTCGCTCGAAAAATCGGGAATAAAAGTCGTTATGACGAGAACGGGCGACGGCGGCTTGTACGGCTCTGCGACTGACGGATTCAAAAAAAGAGATATGCTCGCGAGAAAGAAAATCATCAACGGCTCAAACGCGAGTTGTTTCGTGTCGGTGCATATAAATTACTATTCGTCGCCGTCGAGGAGGGGCGCGCAGGCGTTTTACAGAGAGAACGACGAAGAATGCGAGCGGTTTGCGGGCATAATGCAAAAAAATCTCAATACGCTCGGCGGACAGACGCGTTCGCTTGCTCCGCTCACGGGCGACTATTACGTCCTTAACGAAGCCGAACCGACGGCAACGCTCGTCGAATGCGGATTTTTATCCAACGAAGAAGACGAAAAACTTCTGCTTACCGACGAATACAGAAAGGAAATCGCTCAAAAGATCGCCGACGGCATTATGGAATATTTATTCGTCGGCTCAAGTCAGAAATCTCGATAAAAACACTTTACTTTTTGCGAAAGAAAGATTAAAATGCGGGTATGTATAAACTCGAAACGCATTTGCACGTCGCGGGCACTTCGCCTTGCGCGATCGCCGACGAAAACGAAATCGCCCGGATATATAAAGAAAAGGGCTATAACGGAGTGGTTTACACTTCGCACTACAATTCCTTTTTAATCGGCTATTACGGCATGACGGCGAAATCTTATAACGAGAATTTCGTAGAACATTATTATAGGTTGAAAGACCGTCTGTCCGCGGTCGGTATAGATACCTTTTTCGGAATGGAATTTATGCCCGACTGTACTTCGTACTACAACGAAAAAACTCCCGACAAAGCCGAATTTCTGATATACGGCGCAACGCCCGACTTCGTTTTAAGCGGCGCGGAAGAATTTTTCTATAAAAAAGTAGAAGATATAAGCGAATTCTGCAAGAAGAACGGCTGGATCTTTTCGCAGGCTCATCCGTTCAGAAGAATGATTTCTTATCGAGAGCCGAGCCTTCTGGCAGCGGCGGAAGCGTATAACGGAAACGCGCGGAACGACAGTCGCAACGACTTAGCAGAGCGTTACGTTACAGAAAACGGGCTTATCGCGCTTGCCGGCAGCGATTTTCACGAACCCGTAGACGGCGGCGCGGGCGTAATACTCGAAAACGAAGTAAAGACCGAAAAAGAGTTGGTTGAAGAACTCAGAAAACGCCGCCACACTTTAATCACGGGTAATCATCCTTGCGTTTGAATACGTCAATAGCGTTGCGCGGGGAGTCGAAAATTTTCGTTTTCGACTTCCCGCGCGTTCTTTACGTTAAATATTAAATTATTTGCTTTGGAACAAGGGCGTCGAAAAATATCTGTCGCCGCCGTCGGGAAGAATAACGACTATATTTTTGCCCGCGTTTTCGGCGCGTTTCGCAACCTCGGTTGCAGCCCATAACGCCGCGCCCGAAGATATGCCGACCAGAACGCCCTCGGTAACGCCTAATTCCTTAGCCGTAGAAAAGCATACTTCGTTGTTTACGGTTATTATCTCGTCGTAAACGGACGTATCGAGCGTATCGGGAACGAATCCCGCGCCGATGCCCTGAATTTTATGCGACCCGCTTACGCCTTTGGATAAAACGGGTGAAGTTTCGGGTTCTACGGCTATTACTTTCAGATCCGGGGTTTTCTCTTTAAGATACTTGCCCGTACCGCTTAAAGTCCCGCCGGTGCCTACGCCCGCCACCAAAATATCGACTTTGCCGTCGGTATCGTTCCAGATTTCGGGACCCGTCGTGAGATAATGCGCTCTCGGGTTGGCGGGGTTTACGAACTGCCCCGCGATAAACGCGTTCGGAAGAGTTTTTGCGAGTTCTTCGGCTTTGGCAATCGCTCCTTTCATACCCTTCGCGCCTTCGGTAAGGACTATTTCCGCGCCGTAGGCTTTTATTATGTTGCGGCGTTCTACGCTCATGGTTTCGGGCATGGTGAGAATTACTTTATAGCCCTTCGCCGCGCCTATCGCAGCCAAGCCTATACCCGTGTTGCCCGAAGTAGGCTCGATTATAACCGAATCGTGGGTTAAAAGCCCTTTCGCTTCGGCGTCTTCTATCATCGCTTTCGCAACTCTGTCTTTAACCGAACCCGACGGATTGAAGTATTCGAGTTTAGCAAGTATCTCGGCGCGTAAATCGTGTTTCTTCGCATATTTTTTAAGGTTGAGTAATGGGGTTTTACCGACCAACTCGTCAACGCCGCCGTAAATCATATAATTACTCCTTTGTTCGTTTTCGTCCACATTATATGCTTGTCGTATGCGGGTTGTCAAGGGGTGAAAGTCAAAAAAATATTTTTTTCGATAAAATTCCGTAAATTTTTTCCCTTCCGGAAGCGAATACTATTCATACGCCGCGTTATCCGTATGCCAGACAAGAATAATATCGGGTCCGCAGGTTTTACCCTTCCGGGTGTATGCTCTCCCGTTGAAGCGGGAGAGGTGGCACGCGCAGCGTGGCGGAAAGGG